>NZ_JBLYNS010000046.1:0-33892 GCF_049310205.1 Endozoicomonas sp. ALC013
ATTGAAACCATTTACTTGCTTCAGTGCCGCCTCTCTTTGAACTTAATACACTGATAACGAAAGCACTCCATATCATCAGGCCACAACCCCGGAGTCATACCGGCTTTGCTTTTCAAATGGGCCAGAAACTGCCGGGGGGCAGGCAGCTGTTTCCACACCTGCGGTAAGAAGGTTGCGCTGTATTGAGGGTTGCGAATCAATAGTCCGTCGATGCCGGGGTTCAGCTGCTGCAAAAGGTCTTTCTCATCAGCAATGTCCATACGTTCCTGAGGGGTCAGTACGGAAACTTCAATGTTGATATCGGTCAGCTCACTTTCCGTCACCGGGGGAAACCGTGGGTCTCGGAATGCGCTGGCGAAGGCATTGTGAATCACATCATCCAACAGAGTCCGGTAAGCCTGGGTTGAACCAATACAGCCCCGCAGTTCCTCGCGCTTTTGCAGTGTTACAAAGCTGGCGGCCTGTTGCAGAAAGAAATCTGCCAGGTCTTCTTCCGGTAATGGTTTCGGTGGCAGGCTCCGGGTACAGCCTTCACTGATGGTCTTGCGGGCAAGGCGCAATAATTCTCTTTTCTGACTTTCTGTAGGGGCAATTTGCACAGTAAAAATTCCCGTTTTCCTTCGTTAGAGGCATTGATAGCCTCCTTCTGATTTTTATCGCCACTCAACGGGACCACTGAATAACGGCTTCATGTTATCTGACAGCAGTTGAGCGTCTGGTTTGTGGATGTGTGCAGGGCGGATTCTGCAGAATAATCGCTCTATTGAATAACAAAGGCTCCATAGCCCACTACCCTGCTTTTATCGCCAGCAGTATCTCCGGAGTTGCGTACATCAAGCGTAATAACATCCATTCCCCGGTGCTGGGCAACCTTCAACATGCCATTAAGAGGATAGCAGCCACAGGCCTGTCCACCGGTTAAATTACAGCTGAGCTGTTCAATGGCTTTAACCGTCTGGTTATCCCGGTAACAGGCCTCTTCATAGGTGTGGTAATGACTGAGGTCGGAGCTGATAATCATCAGGGTTTCCTCTTCTCCCCAGAGGTGTTCGATCACCTCAGCGACCGCTATAGGGCTGGTGTCGCCAACAACGATTGGAATCAGTTTGAAGTCATCCAGACATTCCTGCAGAAACGGGCACTGGACCTCAAGACTGTGCTCGCAGGTATGTGCTTCATCGACGGTCTCTACCTGGCTGAACTGTTTCAGTTCCTCCATGGCTTCAATATCCAGCGGAATATTACCAAGCGGTGTGGCAAAGGCTTCACAGTCCGGCAGGGCCATACCCTGCAGCGGAACTCTGTGACTGGGGCCGAGCAGGGCAACCCGGCGAATATTCCGGCGCATTGAATTCAGCAGGCGGTAGGCACTGGCCGCAACCGGGCCGGAATAGATAAAGCCGGCATGGGGAACAACCAGCACTTTCGGAGAGAAATCCCTGGGGTGGGCATCGCTAAGCATCTCTTTGACCGTGTTGGCCAGGGCTTTGGGTGAGTCTGGGTAAAAGGTTCCGGCTACAGCGGGTTGGCGAATAATCATTATGGGTTCTCCCCCGGGAGTGGCTGAGCCTACCGGCACATTTCAAGCGAAATAAACCACTCTCTTTATTTGCATCGCTCAAATAATGTCGGCAGAGCCTATAATTATAGCCTTGGTTAGGGCCTGTTGACGTTTCGTTGTGTGCTCAGCGTATCGGGGCCCTACTATCATCAGGATGACAATCAGGCAGTGAACCTGGTCTGGAGATGGAACATGCTCAGGGAAAAAACACCGTCCACAAATGTGTCAACAAACTATTGGCATGCACTTGAGGATGGGCGAATCCAATGTGATCTTTGCCCGAGAGCCTGCAAACTTCGTGATGGGCAGCAGGGGCTCTGTTTTGTCCGTGCCTGTGAAAATGGTCAGATTGTGCTTACCAGCTATGGCCGCTCCTCCGGTTTTTGTATTGACCCTATTGAGAAAAAACCGTTGAACCACTTCCTTCCGGGAACCCCGGTTCTGTCATTCGGTACAGCGGGCTGTAATCTTGCCTGCAAATTCTGTCAGAACTGGGATATGAGCAAATCCCGTGAGATGGACACCCTGGCCGATCAGGCATCGCCCGAGGAACTGGCGGATACGGCTGAACAACTGGGCTGTCGATCACTGGCGTTTACTTATAATGATCCGGTGATTTTCCTGGAATATGCCATTGATGTTGCCCAGGCGGCTCATGAAAGAAATTTGCAGTCGGTGGCGGTGTCTGCCGGTTATATCTGTGATAAGCCCCGCGTTGAGTTTTTCCGCTATATGGACGCAGCCAATATTGACTTGAAAGCGTTCAGCGAAGGTTTTTATCGAAAGATCTGTGGTGGCGCTCTGCAACCGGTTCTTGAAACTCTGGAATATCTAAAACATGAAACCTCTGTCTGGTTTGAGATCACCACATTGCTGATTCCCGGGGAAAATGATTCCGAGCATGAACTGAACGACATGTGTCAATGGATTGTTGAACACCTGGGCGTGGACGTTCCTATTCACTTCACCGCATTTCATCCCGACTGGAAGATGCGGGATCACCCTCATACACCTGCCGCTACGCTGACCATGGCCCGACAAATAGCGCTGAATCATGGTATTCGCTACGCCTACACTGGCAATGTCCATGATTCTGACGGTGGCAGTACCCGCTGTCATCAGTGCCATAGTCTGCTTATTGAGCGTGACTGGTATGTGCTGGGGGAATGGGGAGTCGATGTGTCTGAAGGCAAGGGGGTCTGCCAGCAGTGTGGGACACCGGTTGCCGGTGTGTTTGAACAGCAGCCGGGTATTTGGGGTAGTCGTCGGGTGCCGGTGAAGATTGTGGCTTGAGTTCTGGTGCTTTGCCAGGTTACATTCACTAAATAATCCGTCATTTATCCGTACAACTTGCTTATAGGAGCGCTCAGGTCTAAGCTTTGCCTATACGGAAGATATCCGTACAAATGGAGGGTGAAATATGGCTAATGCACGCCTGGACCTGAGACTTGATGAGGAAATCAAGGCTAAGGCAGAGAAGGCTTCAGCTCTACTGGGACTGAAGAGCTTGACCGAATACGTGGTCAGGCTGATGGATGAAGATGCTACACAGGTTATTTCTGAATATGAAAAGATGACAGTTGAAAACGATGTCTTTGATCGCTTTACAGAAGCCTGCGAAAAGGCAAAGGCACCAAATAAGGCTTTGCTGGCGGCTCTGACATTTACCGAAGAGAAAGGTGTCAAGTGAGCTGGTCAAGGGAGTTTGTGGAACTCGATAAAGGTATCCACGATAGAGCGTCATTTGATTGTGGTGAAACGGAACTTAATTTGTTCATCCAGACTCAAGCCTCAAAACACATGCAGGCAGGTATCAGTCGTACAATGGTTCTGCCTGCATCAAACCCTTTTCCAAATCAAAAAATACCAATTTGTGCATTTTACAGCATTACGCCAGGCTCCATCTGTCGAGACACTTTACCTGAAGCTCTGGTAAAGAAGCTGCCACGGTACCCTGTTCCTGTATTTTTGATCGCACAGCTTGCGGTTCATCGAGAATTTCAGGGCGAGGGGTTAGGAAAAATCTGCCTGGTAAATGCCTTGAAATACCTGTGGGAAATAAACGCTCATATGCGTGCATACGCCATTATTGTTGATTGTTTAACCGATGCCGCAGAGAAGTTTTATGCAAAATATGGGTTTGCAGTTCTGTGTGAACATAATGGTAAAGTTCGCATGTTTCTGCCCATGAAAACAGTAGCCCGGCTTTTTAGTTCGTAGCCAATTACAATAACAGGACTTATTACTTATCGTGTCAGATATGGTTAACCGGATCGAAACCAGGGACATCACTGCCAGCAACAAGTGTGATCAGTGTACTGCCCTTTGTTGCTCTTACATTACCCAGGAACTGGACACTCCCCGCAGTATGCACGCGTTTGATGTGTTGCTCTGGCAGGTGGCCCATAAGGGCGTGCATATTTTCAAGGATGGCAATGGCTGGTACCTGCTCTGTCAGACCCGGTGTGAATTCCTGTTGCCGGATAATCGCTGTGGTATCTATGAACGACGCCCCATTATCTGCCGGGAACACAGTAATGAAGCCTGTGAGAAGGACGCTCCCATTAATGATGGCTGCGAACTCTATTTTCAGACCTACGACGAACTGGATGCCTATTGTCGTACACGTTTCAAAAACTGGGACAAGCGGCTGGAGAAGTATGAAGTAGAGCGGGCAAAACGACAGTAGTAGACCATTTTGCCCAGGCTAGGGTTATGGCATAAGGGTTATGGCATAAGGCAGATGAAAAAGCGTTTTTGGGAACCACAGAGGGCTAGTACATGGTTTCAATGAGTTTGACGGGTTGTCGTGCCTCCGCACTTCGTTCGTCCTGAGCCTGTCGAAGGGCGGAAACTCCAGACTCTGATAGATCGTGCCAAGCACCCTTCGACTCCGCTCAGGGTGAACGGAGATTGTACACGTTAAACTCATTGAAACCATGTTAGAGCACTAAGTAATTGAATAAATTACTGGGCCAGTTCCATAACAACACGCCCGGCAATATCACCTTTCTCCATTTCGTCAAAAATCGCGTTGATCTCTTCAAGGGTTCGTTTCTGGATAATCGCCTTTACTTTACCCTGGGCAGCAAACTCCAGGCATTCCTGTAAATCCTTGCGGGTACCTACGATGGAACCAACAACAGAAACGCCGTTGATTACCGTATCGAATATAGGAATGGGCATATCCTCCGGGGGGAGTCCAACCAGTACACAGGTTCCTCCCCTGCGCACGGAGCGATAAGCACTGTCAAAGCCCGCTTTGGAGACCGCCGTACAGACAGTCGCGTGAACACCGTTACCCAGCAGCGACTGAATTTTTTCTTCCGGCTGCTCCCGGATAAAGTCGATAAAGTGAGTGGCTCCCAAGTCCAGGGATAACGCTTTCTTTTCCGCCCCGGTATCCACCGCAATCACATTAAGACCCATGGCTACGGCATACTGAACGGCCAGGTGACCAAGCCCGCCCACACCGACAACGGAAACCCAGTCGCCAGGTTTGGTACGGCTGACTTTCAGGGCCTTATACGTGGTAACCCCGGCACAGAACAGGGGGGCGGCATCGACAAAACTGATGTTGTCGGGCACTTTGACCACATAGTCGGCAGCTGCCAGGCAGTATTCGGCATAGCCGCCATCGATGGAATAACCGGCATTGTGCTGGGCAAGGCAGAGTGTTTCTTTGCCTTCCAGACAGTACTCGCAGTAGCCACAGGCGGAATAGAGCCAGGGAATACCCACACGGTCGCCCGGTTTGATATGAGTGATCTGGTCACCAACTTCGGTGACCGTTCCCACACCTTCATGGCCGGGCACCAGCGGCAGTTTTGGTTTAACCGGCCAGTCTCCATGGCAGGCATGAAGATCGGTATGACAGACACCACAGGCATGGATTTTTACCAGTGCATCCCGTGGGCCTGGCTTGGGTAGCGGCAGATCTTCGATGGTAAGCTGATCTTTGAAATGATGAACGACGGCTGCCTTCATGATGGGTTACCTTGTTGTTCCGGATTGATACCCGTTTGGTTTTCTTGTTGCGGGTAGTGTGGAGTTACGCGGTTTTGTGTTTACGGTTGGGATTGGTATGCGTTCCCAGGGAGGAGAGGGTGTTGCGGAAGGCCTTAAAAAGCAGGAAACCACAAAGGCACAAAGACACAAAGTTTTTCTGGGCTTACCTGAGCTATGTCAGTCAAATTAAAGAGGCTTTCCTTTGTGCCTTCGTGTCTTTGTGGTTCAAGGCTTTTATATCTTTTGCAACACCCTTAGGACCGTGGGGGCGAGGGGGAACCAATCTAATGGATTAGAACCAGATTTCCATCTGGGCTCCGTAGGTCCAGCCGTCGGATTTGCTGCCATAGGCCTTCACGATTTGCTGGGGTGAGGTGAAGGTATCGAAGTATTCGAGGCCTAATGCACTGCAAGTTTCTGGAGACTCACTGCAGGGTTTTTGGACACCCGTGTCAGGACTCGAGGATGAGCTAAACTGCTTATAGCCTTCTGCTTTATCCCACTTTGCATAAGTTGCAAAAACTCGAATTTGGGGCCTTACCCAGTTTCCGAACTGAGGATGAAACTGTTGAGCTAACGTAAATTTCCAGAGATTGCTTTTGAACGTGTTACTACTAAATAAATTCTTCTTCTGACTGCCTGATTCATCAACTTTTGCTTCGAAATTCGAGTGGGCATTTTTTACATGATCGTATCCGAGCTCAATAGTGGTACTGGTTAGATCATTCCAGTTCCACGATGGACGAATACCGGCAGTGACCCAAGTAGACTTTTGACCATTTTGCGGATAGAACGATTTATCGTATTTTACCTCGGTGACACCGACAACGTACATCATATCCAGTTTTGGCATCAAAGTTACCGCGCCGTGATCCATAATGCGCCAAAGCTTATTGCCCTTAAACCAGTCGGTGGTTTGCAGATACATTCCAGCTGTCCCTGCACCAGGACCTGTCATTGCATCGGTAGCGTACTGGACAATAAACTTATTAAATCCCTCCAAGACATCCCAAGTCAACTCGCCAGTGAACATCCAGCCATTCTTGTCAAAAAAACTTTTTGAGTAAGTTTCTGCTGGGTTGGTAAAGGTGTTGCCGTCAGGGAATTTATCAATAAGTAACTTATCAGGAGGGCTTCCGATACCATAATCTAATCCGACTTCCAGCTTCAGGTGATCCATCAATGGGATATCGTTCCACCGGATATCAATAATGTTGGTAGTGATGGCCTCGGTCAGATAACCCATACCACCAGAGGCTCCAACGCTGCCATTATTCCACTGGTTGTACATTACCCCATTCTGATTTCTCACCCACGCTAAACCTAGCTTACCCATCCCCACATCAATATTCTCAATACCAACACCGGGACCAGACAAATTCCAGTAGTAGTAATCAATTATGTGAATATCATGACGATTATAAAAACGTTTGCCGACCCACAACATTGAACCGGGAAGCGCATCACCAAAGACACCTGTGGCTTTAATGTTCATCTCCCGAAGAGCAGGATCAGTGGTTTCATAGTCCCCTTGCTGGCCAACTTTATAGGCAAGATTAGTATCCAGGTAAAACTGCACACCATCCTGATCAAAGAGATCTGCACCAAACTTCAATTCCGCATAGGTTTCGCACTCATTACCCAGACGGTATTTAGAGGGAGCACCTGCCGCTTTAAAACATAACTGCTCACCACCCTTATCAGTGCTGCCAATTCCTGAACGGGCATAACCGTTGAAGTTAATATCGTCACCGGTGACTGCCAGCGCGCAGGTTGAGGCTGACGCAATAGCCACTGCACCACAATACTGGCAGGAACGACGGGATATTGATGAAACTGCTTCAGATAACGCTTTTAACCCAGTGCTCAGGGTTGAAGGTGTTTGATGCCTGGAAAGCATGCTTAGCCTACCTTGTGTGTGTTTTTCTGGCTCCGGCTTTTTTCATCCTGCCGCTGAATAAAGGCATGATGTTGTTGAAATAGCCCTGGTGAGGGGCATATATAAAAGCTGGTAGCCGTCAGTTAATGTGTGTTGAAAAAGCAAGGCCCGCTTTCCGTGCAGGAAAAGAGTAATAGTTGCGTCGTATAAATTGGGCCGTATTCAATGGCGTAACACAGCTTCGACGAAAGGTTATAGGGTATCCCGATTTTTTATCTCCGGCTGAGAACCAGCCAGCCAGAGTCTTTTAAGAATTTAGTTCAGGGTTTGGAGATGGGCAAAAAAATGTTTACTTTAGTGCTGCTTCTTTGTGGTCACTGAGACATATAAGCGTTGCTGAACAGTCTTTTCAGGCGCTCAATCAAGATCAGTTTATCCTGCCTGTTCAGAAAAGACCCCAGCTCCAGTTCCTTGCCGTGAGAACGAATATAGATGGAGGGCGCTTTCCATGGATGAGTCGCCTCACGAATGATCAACTGACACCACTGGCGGTGATAATGGTGAGTGCTAAGTGGTTGATAAAAGCCCTTCTGAATCGTGACCTGATGCTCCTGAAACGTGATCAGCTCTTTCCGCTGACGTTGCCATGCACAGTAATAGATACCCACAGACAGGGCAGACACTTCCAGTATGGAAAAAGGCAAGATCACTTTAGCGCCTGCCAGATAGAAGCCGACAGCGATGGCCAGGGACACTATGGTTATCAGCCCCAGTAACAGCAGATTCTGCCGCCAGCTCATGGAGTTATTGGGCTCCAGTAGTATCGTTCCTTCCTGGCTGCTTTCTGAAAAATCGATCGTCACCATCACTTCTTAACCTTTTTATGGCCAGGCTCTGCGGGTCAAACCGGAATTTTGAAAAAACGCCGGTTTTCGTCGCTGGCAAAGTAAATCCTTCGTTGCAGTTCCATCAGGTCTTGAGGGTGGGAGTGGGAGATGCAGGTCAGCGTCCATGCCTTGTACGCAGGCTGTCATAAAGTGATCACCAGTTCTGGAAAAAACACCAGTTTATTGGAGTCACAGTGTGCAGCAGGCATTACCGCTTCAATTTGTGGGGGGAATGTCCCCAAGTCTTCACCGAAGATCACAAAGAGGACGCCGCTTCCCGCAAAAGCACAAGCGGCCTGTCTTTTTCGGGCAGCGGGAAGCGGGCAGCGCTTATTAAACTGTCGAAGTTATTAAATGACCGTTCCTAAGTCTCTTTCTGGACAAAAACGACAATGGACAAAGGCGGAATCCGTAATTGACTATTGGAGGATCTATGGTAACCCTCTGGTATATCCTGCAGCAAAAAGGGGTGAAGTGAATAAGTACCACTTTCAGATTCCGGCAGATCGAAAGCCATTTCGTCACCGGATGGGTTCACAGCAACAATGATCACCTCATACTGGTCATCAATACTCTGAAATGGTGCCTTATCGCTGATGCGTTGAACAATCAAACCCGGAATCTGGTCCGGCCCGGTGTTCAGATAAGTAATCCGATCGATAACGTCCTGCTCTGTTTTGAGGCGAAATAGAGGAGAACTTTTACGAATTCTCAGCATCTTCTGAAAACAGGCATCTGCGGCAGCTATATTCTCCTTATTCGGTCGTGTGGTGCTATCTGAGATGATCTTTTTAATCAGGGCCCAGTTCGCTCCGTCCTTGTCTGCTCTTGGCAAGCCCTGATTCCAATAGTTATTGTCGTCGTCAGGCATCCGGTTATACCAGTCGCCGGAATCGTAACTGTCTCTTTCCATGGATTTCGAGCGCAACCGTTCGGAGCCGGCATGAATAAAGGGAACACCCTGGCTTAACAGCGTGATGCCCAGCGCCAGATTATGCAGCTTGACACGGTTGGCCGTAGACATACCTTCAGGAAGCTTGTACATCAGGATATCCCACAGGGTTTGGTTGTCATGCTTTGAGACGTAGTTGATCACTTCCTGTGGGTCAAGGCTATAACCGGCGGGAGCACCGTTGTAGTCAAAATCAAAACCGTAACGAAGGGTGCCGTGACAATCAACAAATCGAAAGTTTTTCAAATTGGCGGCCATACCCAGGCGGATGATATCCGTATGGGCGCACAAAGCCGCCTTTGCCTCTGCTGTTTTTTCGTTTGGGTGATAATGGAGTCCTGAGGCATAGCCTTGGGTTTGCCGCAGAGCATCTCCCTGATCAAAAGGGCTACCACCACGGATCCGGTCTCTCATCCGGTCAGTGAACGTGCCTACCCCTGTCCCGGCCATATTAAACTGATTGGCGTTAATGCCTCTGGCATTGCCAGCGACTTCACCAAACTCCCAGCCTTCACCATAAAAATAGATACCAGGGTTAATGGCTTTAACGGCCACCAGTGCTTTCTCAATATTGCGCTTGAGATGGTGCCCCATCAAGTCGAAACGAAATGCATCCACTTTGTAGTCTTTAACCCAGACCTTGAGAGAGTCGATCATGAGTTTCTCCATCATGTGGAACTCAGAGGCGGTGTTTGAACAGCAAGTTGAGTTTTCAACGATGCCGCTGTCGGGGCTTAAGCGTAGGTAATACCAGGGGACAATTCGATCCAGCACAGAATGGTTGCCAACACCGTGGGCATGAGTGTGGTTATAGACAACATCCATTACCACGCCCAGATTTGCAGCTTTCAAGGCTATCACCATTTCCCGGAATTCAATGATTCGCCTGATCCCGTCTGGATCAGTGGCATAGCTGCCCTCAGGAACGGTGTAATGCAGCGGGTCATAGCCCCAGTTAAAGCTGTCGACAGGGCGGATGTGTTGGTAGAGGTATTGAGCCCGGTCTGTCCCAGGATCAAGGGATTGCAGATAAGCTTGAATGGTCTGGCCTGACTGCGGGTTGCTACAAAAAGTGCGGAAGTAGTCGGTATCAGCCTTTACTTCCTTTCTGGCGCACAGTTGCTCCATAGTCTGGGAAATATCAATCCGATTCGCCGGGACTTCATCAACGGTGGCTATATCAAAAGCTGGCAGCAAGTGTATATGGGTCAGGCCTGCAGTTTGCAATTGTTGCAAATGGGTGTTGGCGTTAGCTTCCGTAAAGGCCTTGAATTTGCCAGGATTGGTCAAGCCGGAGGTATTAATGCTGTAATCCCGGATATGGGTTTCATAAAGCACCATATCCTCAGGGTCTTGTTGGGAATATTGAACACTATCCCAACCCTCAGGCTTAAGCGATGGGTCGTTGAGGTCAACGACCTGAGAGTATTGACTGTTAGTCGATAAACTCAGGGAATATGGGTCAGTCACTTCATAAGTTTCGATCTTGTCTGTCTGAGGATGGAAGACAGTAACCTCATAGCGATAAAAAGATTGGTCATACTCCTTATTGTCAGCTCTGTAGCTCCAGACACCAGCAGCGCTTTCAATCATGTCATGAAACTTAAGGTCGTCTGCTGTGCTTGCAGAAGTTGTCACCAGGCGCACATTCCGGGCAGTAGGTGCCCAGAGTTTAAAATCGATACCGGAGTCACCCACAATGGCACCTAATTCACCGTTGTACTGATACAACTCATCAAGCAAGCCCTGAACCTGAACCTTTGTAGCGTATTTGGGCTGGTCTCCTTTATAGGCCACCGCCAGCAACTGGCCTTTCAGGGCTTTTTTAATGACCGCAAGATCGGCAGAAACAGTCAGAGGGCTGCGATTCATCAGGTGGGGGAGTTTTTCTCGCACACTGTTGTTATTGCCGCCTTTGGCAAGTGAAATAGTTTGATATTTTCCAGATATATTACCCTCCTTGAGTATGATGCTGGCGTCGTCTGAATACAGCAGCTCTGCTCTATCAACATCCGAACCGCCACCTTCATTCCAGAGCAGGGTGGCAGAGGAAACCCAGTGCGCTTTTGCACCGTCAACCATCAGAGGAGGGCCATCCAGTGGCGTCGGTGAAATCAGGTTGTAACCACTGTAGGTATAGGCAAGTTGACTATCGGTATCCGAAAAATGCCAGGCCATGTCACCACCAAGGTCTTTTTCATCGCCTTTGTGCACAATAAAATTCAGGCAGTCATCTTGCACCTTGGAAAAAGTGTCAGAAAGTGGTATCCGATAGAGCGCACCATAAGTCTGGGTAATACTTTCTGGCATCCAGGGCTGGTTCCAGTCGGTATCTGTTTTGCCAAAAGCCTTGCAGTTGTCGTTATTGAACAGATGCAGCCCCCAGCCGTGGTAAATGCCGTCCGGGCGTTGGTAATAAAGGATGGCTTCTTGGTCAGCAGGTTTACCGGGAGTCTCCTCAAAAACATGCACCGATGCGATTGCACTGGTGAATCGATAAGCCTGTTTTGCCGCGCTGGCTTCAAGCTTAACCAAAACATCTCCGGTTTCATTGGCTTGGAATCGACCGCTCACCTGACAGATTTCACTGGCAGAAAGCTGGTCAGTACAAGTGCTTGCCGTGATTTTCACTCCCGCAGGCTTAACCTGAAAATCAGGGAGTGTCGTTTTTGACAATGACCTGACCAGCCAGGTCACGGTTGCTTCTTCACCTTTCAGCAGCTTTTCCGGTAAGGCCTGTGTTGCAATGATTTCCACCAACCCGGCGGCATGCAAATGATTGGTCAGAACCAGAGCCGGAAACAGAAGCTTTGTGGCAATATTCATAACAGAGATCCATCAGGGAAACCGGGAATTCAAAAACGCCATGTCAGGCGAGCCTCATACAGATGGAAGGCCAGCGTGTCGTCCACCAGCGGTGAGGAGTACTGACTGCTGCTTGTTGATTTAATCTTGCCCCCATGCAAATAGCGATAGCCAGCCTCCAGGCCCCACGATTCATGGACAGGAACAGCAATCGATACGCCCAGGCTCCATGCCAACTGACTTTCTTTATGATCAGAAATATTCAGGGAAGACATACTGCCCTCGGCAGGCGTTATCGAAAATCCTTGAAACTTATTCCAGCCCATGCCAAGACCAAGGCCCAGCTGTATAAAGGTCATTTTGTGGTCTGTTACAGGCAGCTGAATACCGGCTTCAGCCATTAGCTGCCGACTGCGGGTTTTGTAGCGATAATTGAGATCAGTGTTTTCCAGATCACCCGTGGGACCCCTGACGCCTTTGTGTTCGAGCTCGCCCATCTGGTTAAAACTAACGGCTAAACGAACTTGATAGTCCTGCCAGGGAATTTCATAGCCTCCGGATAGCAGCCAAAAAAAACCATGCTGGTCGCTTTGCCAGTTTTTAAATCGGTCTTGCAGATCAAACCCGGCATGTTTTAACGTTCGATCATCTTCAAGGCTTCTGCTTAATGCAGTCCCCCCTCCCAATTGGGCAAACCACACACCATTATCCCAGGGATGCTCACTGGCAAAGGATGTTCCACGGAAGAGAAAAGGCAAAATACCAATGGCAAACACCTTTATGCCTGCTTTTGCAAAATATGCAAAATAGCTGTTTTTGCCGTTTATCATAGGTGGTACCAGATCTGTTGTGTGAAGGAGGGGAGTTGGAGAAGATCTAAGATATTTGTACGTTCTAAGTCGTACATAACCGGGATGATATTGGGTAAGTGTAGTTTACATCTGAAGCGGTTTTAGTTTTTTGGACACTCAAACACGGTTATGAATTTTTGATACGAATTCAGGGTTAATTAAAGGCTGTTCCCTATCCCGGATATTTCATAAACGCGCTCCCGCTCTCGCTTGTCCTTTGCCGCTCTAAGGGAGTTTTGCTCAGTCGACCGTACTCCCCGGTACGGCGCTCCCTCACAAAATCCCTTAGAGCGACAAAGTCCGACGCGAGATTCGGGGCAGTTTATGAAATATCCGGGCCAGGGTTTTCAGGCCTTACGGGTCAGCCCAAGATTTTTGAACAATACCCGATTTTCCTCACTGGCAAATATCTCGCTGATAGTGCGGGTCAGTTTGCGGCTCCAGTTACGGTACTCGCTGCTGGTGCCGGGAACATTGACCGGTGTATCCAGTTCAAGCACATCTTCCAGCTGGATAACAATGATTTTGGATGCAGTTTTGCCCAGATAATAGTGGATCTTTTCCATCAGTTCCCGGCTATAGCCCATAGAGTTTAAATCACTGGGGTCTACGCCATAAGGCGCTTCGCCAATATCGGCAAGGGTGTTGAGCAGAGCCAGTTTGTCTTCATGCCGTGCAACTTTTTCCTGCTCTGTTCTGGCCCAATCGTAGATACCCAGCTCCTGTCGTAAATCAAGATCATTACAGTTCCACCAGGCCCTGAGTGTGGGAATATCGTGATTGGAAATACAGGTCAGGGCTCGCGGTTTGTACTTTGCTGGTGCCAGAAAGTGATCTTCGACCCTGGAAAAGAGCACCACTTCGTTGGAGTAGCAGTGGGCTGCTGGCAGCGCTGCTTCTACTTCCGGCGGTACGGTTCCCAGGTCTTCACCAAAAATCAGGCACTGCTGTCGCTGGCTTTCCAGTTTAATGATGCCTAACAGATCATCCAGTGGATAATTAACGTAGACTCCATAGTCTGCAGTTTTATCCGGCGGACACCACCAGAGCCGGAGTATCCCCATCACATGATCAATACGCAGTGCAGCGCAGTGCTGCATATTGGCATAAACCATATCGATAAATGGTGCATAGGCCTGCTCCCGCAGCCTGTTTGGGTTGAAGGGCGGAAGTCCCCAGTTCTGTCCCTGTGGCGCAACGGTATCGGGAGGGGCACCGACGCTGGCATTGAGAACATAGTCATCACGGTGGGCCCAGACATCGGCACCGCCTCTGTCGACGCCTACGGCAAGGTCCCGGTAAATACCGACACGCATACCGGACTCAACGGCGGCCTGCTGGGCTTCAGCCAGTTGTTGCTCGGCCAGCCACTGCAGGTACATATAAAATCGGATTCGCTCTTTTGACCGGGCAACAAAATCCTTCACATTCGGGCTGTCCGGGTCCTGATAGTCCGCAGGCCAGCAATTCCAGCCCCAGCTATTGATATCTCTGGATCTGAAGTGCTCAAAGAGGGCTTCATAGGTGGCCTGAAGCTCCAGGTCCTGACCTTTTTCTTCACAGTAATGGCTGAAGTCGGCTGACTTGCAGGATTGATTGGTGCTCTCTTTTTGACCAGAAGCTTGTTGACCAGAAGCGTGTTTTTCAAAATAGCTGAAAGCCATTTCCAGTACTGAAAATTTCAGTGAAGCCACCCGGTCATACTCCACATGTGAGCTGTCCCTGGCTTTCTGTAACTGACGCAGAAAGTCGTCACTGTTCACATGTTGCTGTATTTCCGCTGAATCCTGATATTCCTGCAACGCCGTAACGTCGATATACAGTGGATTAATAAAATTTCGGCTGGACGGGCTGTAAGGACTGCAATGCAGCGGGTTGGACGGGTAGAGCGCATGAATTGGATTCAGGCCGACAATATCCGCCCCTTGTGGTCCGAGTTTGTGCACCAGCTGCTTCAGGTCACTGAAATCCCCCATTCCCCAGTTGTTTTCTGAGCGGAGCGTATAGAGCTGGACACTGACTCCCCAGATTTTCTCAGTAGGCCCGGGCTGTTCAAAGCTGAGGATATCAGGCTCGTAGCAGGTCTGTGGCGCGACGATCAGGCGGCAGCTGTCGTGATGATCACCCTCTTGATGAGCAGAAAGAGTAACGGACAGCTGATGGTAGCCTGCCGGCAGGTCTTCCGGCAGCGGGCAGAGCAGGCGTATTCGCTCCTGCTGGTCCACCGAGAGCCTGTCTTCTTCCGGAAGTTCTGACAGGTTGATGGCCAGTGGTATTGAACGGTTGTCTTCCAGAATGATTTCACCACGCAGCGATTCATTCCGATGGGCTTCGTCAACCTGAACGGGAACCGTGAAAAGCGCTCCGCAGTGAACCACGTGAACCACAGGAATCAATGATGACCATTGCTTTCTGAGAATGCCGTCGATGGAGGCCTGGACTTCCAGCTCGTTACCCGCAGCAACCCCCATGGCTTTTAGCGCATTGAGTTTATAGTCCGTCTCAATGGTGACTGGATTGCCAGCAGCATCAATATAATGGGCGGGAATACCACAAAGCCCGGCCAGGGCATCAATCTGTTTTATGTCGTGCATGGATGGACTCACTTGGCAAGTTTATTGATCAATTTCCGGTGCCCGGGTTCGGCGAAAGGCCGTGCCGTTGGCATCGAACAGATAACAATGCTCAGGTGACAGCTCGACACGTATTTTACTGCCTTCTTCCCGGCGAAGGGAGTCTTCTACCCGCACAATAAAATGCTCTCGAATGGTATCGTGGCTCATATAGATAAATGATTCAGCACCCAGGCGCTCCAGTGCTTCAATCCGTCCATCAACGGCATTGCCATTGTCGGTCTCCGCCAGGGTATGTTCCGGTCGAATTCCTAACACCACGCGGGAGCCCGGATCAGCTTTGCTGGTATCGACACAGGCTTTCAGGGTTTCGCCAGTGGTCAGACGAACATGCGTCTCCTGTTCTCCGCTTTTTTCAATGACGCCGTCAAAGAAGTTCATTTTGGGGGAGCCAATAAAGCCGGCAACAAACAGGTTGGCCGGGTGGTGATATAGTTCCAGCGGTTTGCCCACCTGCTCAAGGTTGCTGGCCGCGTCCTGTGCCAGGGGACTCAATACCACAATCTGATCCGCCAGAGTCATGGCTTCCACCTGATCATGGGTGACGTAGATGGAGGTGGTTTTCAGTCGGCGATGTAATCTGGCAATCTCCTGTCTCATCTGCACACGCAGGGCCACATCAAGGTTTGACAGGGGCTCATCAAACAGAAAGACCCTGGGCTGTTGCACAATGGAACGGCCAATAGCAACCCGCTGTCGTTGACCTCCGGACATGGCTTTGGGTTTACGCTCCAGCAGCGCCTGCAGTTGCAGGATGCGGGCGGCTTCACCCACCCGTTCATCAACCACGCTTTTTTGCGCCCTGGCCAGCTTCAGGCCAAAGGCCATGTTTTCTGCCACCGACATATGGGGATAGAGGGCATAAGACTGGAAGACCATACCCACACGACGCTCATTGGGTGGCCAGTCATTCACCTTCTCGCCATCAATGCTCAGCTCACCGCTGGTGATATCTTCCAGCCCACAGATCATCCTCAGCAGCGTTGACTTGCCACAACCGGATGGGCCGATGAACGCGATAAATTCACCATTACCGATGTTCAGGTTGATGTCTTTCAGAGTCCAGGTTTGTCCCTGGTCATAACTTTTCGCAATGTTGACGAGTTTAACTTCTGCCATAGGACACCTTTAAAAGATCGCTGCCCGCCGCCCGCAACAGCCGAACCACTTTTACAGGCAGCGGGAAGCGGGCGGCGTTTTTTTAACCTTTGACGCCACCCGATGTCAGTCCTCCGACAATCCAGCGCTGGCAGGCCAGGAAAATAATACTGATGGGTAAACCGGAGAGCACGGCGGCGGCGGCAAAGTCGCCCCATAAATAGTTCTGAGGGTTCAGATACTGTCTGGAGCCCACCGCAAGGGTGAGATTATCCATACTTTGCAGCAGAACCGATGCCACCGGGTATTCGGCAATACTGGCGATAAATGCCAGGATAAAAACAACCGCCAGAATGGGGACGGACAGCGGCAGCAGCACAAAACGGAATGCCTGCCAGGGCGTTGCCCCATCAATAGCCGCTGCTTCTTCCAGGGAGTTATCGATGGTTTCAAAGTACCCTTTGATCAGCCAGATATGCAGTGCCATACCGCCCAGGTAGGCGAGTGTGACGGAACCCAGGCTATCCAGACCGAGCCAGGGGATGTAGTCGCCAATCTGGTCAAACAGCGAGTAGATGGCCACGAGGGCAAGAACGGCCGGGAACATTTGCAGGATCATCATGGCCGTCAGCATCTGTTGTTTAAACCGGAACCGCAGCCGGGCAAAGGCATAGGCACCGGTGGTCGCCAGAATCAGGATCAGGGCAGAGCTGATGATGGCCACCTTGATGGAGTTCCACAACCAGGCCAGCACCGGAAACGGTGGCTGAGTAATAGAGCCATCGGCATTCTCCCAGGGGATACCCAGTGCCAGATACCAGTGTTCAAGGCTGGGGTTTTCAGGGATCAGGGAGCCCGTGGCAAAGTTTCCGGTGCGCAGGGAAACGGAGATAATCATGAAAAAAGGGAACAGAATCACCAGCAGGAACAGCCACATGACAATACGGGCTGTCCAGACCCGGTATTTCAGATTTCTTGGTTGCACCATTGCCATGATAACGGCTCCTGTATGACTTTTTTCATCTCGTTTCGACGCTTTGCGTGGGAACGATAAAACTTGTCTGCCATGTGGTTAAACATTCACTGCAATTGTCGTGTTGCTTTCAGGTTTACCCAGGCAATAAAGCCCACCATCAGAAAAATCGCTGTGGCAATCGCAGAGGCCAGACCGTAATCCTGGCCATAGGAGCCAAAGGCAATACGGAAGGTGTAACTCACCAGGATATCCGTAGCTCCTGCCGGGGTGGTGGCGTGCAGCATATCCGGAGCACCGTCGGTTAACAGGGCGATCAGCACCAGGTTGTTGAAGTTAAAGGCAAAGCTGGCAATCAGCAGTGGAATCAGCGGCTTGATAATCATCGGAATGGTAATGTGGAAAAGGTTCTGGGCCGGTGAAGCGCCATCAATGGCCGACGCTTCATAGAGATCATCCGGAATACTTTTCAGCAGCCCGATACAGAGGATCATCATGTAGGGGTAGCCCAACCAGGTGTTGACAATAATGACCATGGATTTGGCCAGCATTTCATTACTGAACCATTCTGGTTTAGTTCCGAAGAGCATATCCAGCAGCAGGTTGATTTCACCAAAGTTCTGGTTAAACAGCCCTCTGAAAATCAGGATGGAGATAAAGGCCGGAACTGCGTAAGGCAGGATCAACAGCAACCGGTAAACGCCATTCCCTTTCAGCGGCTCCCATTGCACCAGACAGGCCATTAACAGGCCGATAATCAGTGTGAAGGCAACAGAAAGTGCGGCAAAAATCACCGTCCAGGTAAAGATCTTCAGGAAAGGTCCCTGAATACCCGGGTCAGTAAAGACCCGGACAAAGTTATCCCAACCGGTATAGATGGTGAAACCGGGACCCATCTGCTCGGTACCGGCTTCGTTGGTGTAATATCCCGTAGCCATATCCGGATAGATGATCTCTCCCGTACGGTTATCGACCAGGGCAAGGCTTTGTTCCGGGTATTGCCGGTCAGTGTGGTCATCGGGACGATAAATCCTGGCAATAGCCCCGAACTTTCTCAGACTGGTCATGGCCAGTTCAGTGCCATCAGGCAGAACAATATCCAGCTTCTGAAGCGTTGAACGTTTTTTGATGACTTCCCGGATTGGGAGGGCCGCTCCGGTTGGCGCATGCAGGGACTCAAAGGCTTTCAGCTCCTGAGGCTGACCACTGTCGGTAAATGGCCCGGTCAGATAGTGCGCCTCACCGCCTGCAGCACTGGTCAGCATCAGCCGGAAGCTGGGACCTTCCTGATACATCTTGAAAGAAAACGATTCACCGCCCGTACGGTAGGTTTTTGCCAGGTGTATAGCCCTGACCCGCTCAAGAGACAGCAGGTGGTTGGAACTGTAATTGGTAAAGGCGACATTGACCGTGTAAATCAGCGGAAAGACGATAAAGGTAACGACCCCTAGCAGGCTGGGGTAAACATAGCGGTAGTTGTACCCTTTTCTGCTGACAAAAACCCATGAGCCTGCCGTCGCAAGCACCAGCACGAGCATGGCAAAAGCCAGCTCTCCCTGGGCATACATCAAGGTTACACCGTATAAAAGTATCAGATCGATGACGGCAACAATGGCGATCACCAGATAGGCACCGCTACTGCTGGTCGCTCTTGCTGTGCTCATGACATGCTGGCCTCTTTTTACCGACAGAAAACAGTTAGCCGATGATGCGTTTGGCCGCATCGTTCAGGGCTTCACGGTAGTTTTGTCGGCCACTGGTAATATTGCGCAGAGCGGTCTCCATGGCAGACCAGAATTTACCCATTTCCGGAACATTGGGCATGATCAGACCCCGTTCAACATTCTGATACGTTGCCGCAATACGAGGGTCTTTCATCAGTTTTTTCATCAACGCCTTATTGGCGACGGCACCAAGAGGGACGTCATTGTTCATCACGGTCAACCCCTGTTCGGTGAGCAGGTAATTCTCCAGAAACTCTTTGGCTATGGACTTGTTGGGGCTGGCATTATTCAGTGCGGGGCCCCATACGCCAACGAATGCCCTGGCCGGTTTGCCATGAAGTTTGGGCAGCGGTGCAACACCATAACTGATTTTACTCTTATCCAGATTCGCCCAGGCCCAGGGGCCGGTAATCATCATGGCTACTTTCTGCTGGTTGAAATTGGCTTCCATCACGCCGTAGTCAACGCCACGAGGCATCACGCCCTTATCGATCAGGTCCACCAGCATTTTGGCTCCTTCCATGGCACCCGGATCGTTGACGCCGGTTTTCTTGACGTTATAGCCTTTGGCCGTTTTCTGAAAAACATAACCACCATCTGCTGCCAGCAGTGGCATGGTGAAATAGGGCTGATCCTGATCCCACATAATGGTGATGATGCCTTTTTCATTTTTCCTGTTGGGGATTGCCTGCTGTTTCAGCTTCTTTGCCAGGGGAAACATTTCTTCAAAGGTGGCCGGGGGGGCTGGCAGGATCGCTTTGTTGTAAATAAGGCTGATGGCTTCCAGAGAAATCGGGTAACCATAAATTTTGCCATTGCTGGTCATGGCTTCCCAGCCAATGCTGTTCACTCTTTTTTTGAACTCTGATGATGGGCTGACAGGTGCCAGCAAACCGCTTCTTGCCCATTCACCGTAGCGATCATGGGCCCAGAAAATAATGTCTGGTCCGCTGCCGGAGGCTGCAGCCTGTTGAAAGCGGTCGGTAATATTTTCCGGTATTTCGACTTTAACGGTTATCTCCATGTCTTTGGTAAACTGGGCACCGACCTTGCGGATACCTTCATAGGCTTTATCGCCACCAACCCATATCAACAGCTCGTCAGAGTTGAAGGCCGATGCGCTACCGGCAAAGATCAGTGACAGTGCTGTCAGGATAGCTGGGCAAGTTTTTTTAATCAGCGAAGGGATCATTTCTGATTTCTCCGGGTAAACCAGACTGCTTGAAAGCGGCTGGTTATTCGGGTAAGGAAAGTCGTTAACAGGTTAAAAGAACCATGGTTGATTACTAAAAAACCAGTCAGGTCTTAGCCAGATGAATGAGTCGAATACCGACTAATAATAATCGCTGTGTTTGAGTATGCCAGTAAGAATATCCAATACATTAATCAAGGTGATGTTTTGGTTATTAACAGTTTGTTTTTAATACTGATTCTCCGCTGTGTGGTTTTATTTAAGTGTCAGTTGTTGTTTAATTTATATGAATTAATTATTTATCGTCGTTTATATTGTTTAAATTGATATAACCCTAAAAAAAAACGACAAAAGTATACCTAATCAGGGTCAGGCAACTATAACTTACTCATGGTTTTCCATTATTGGTCATGGCGCAAGGATTAACTTTGCCTCCGTGTACCGGTTCGTAGTTTTTAGTGACTTTTCTCAAGCTGTTTTCTGTGACGACTCCTCTCAATTGATCAATCTGAAAAGCTTGAGCTGCCACAAGAGAGTGTTTGATATGGATAGAATCAATGTAGATCTGAGTTCAGTTCGTAATATGGATACGGTTCAGATTGAACAGGGAATTCGTCGTCATCTTGAGCAGTCTCTCGGGGTTGAACCCGAGGAAGCGACCCCCGGGGATTACTGGGAAGCATTAAGCCTGCTGGCCAGGGAGATCAATCTGGATCGTACAAGGAGTACCCGAAGGGATGAAAAAGACCAGGGTGCCCGAAGGGTTTACTACCTGTCACTTGAGTTTATGGTAGGGCGCCTGCTGGGCAACAACCTCCATAATCTGGGGATCTACCATCAGGCTGAGCAAGCCATGGCCAGTTTTGGCGTGAGCCTTGCGGATGTTCTGGAATACGAAACGGATCCGGCACTGGGTAATGGCGGGCTTGGACGACTGGCTGCCTGTTTTCTCGACTCACTGACCACTCTGAACGTTCCCGCTTTTGGTTATGGCATTAATTACCGCTTCGGTCTGTTCAAGCAGGGCTTTGTCAAGTGTAAACAGGTGGAAAGTCCGGATGCCTGGCGGGAAGACAATTTTCCCTGGGGCATTGAAAAACCGAAAAGAAAACAGGTTATCCGATTATACGGCAAGGTCAGGGAAGTTGATGGCAAAAAGCTGTGGGAGGATACCCAGGAAGTGCTCGGTGTTCCCTGGGACTTGCCAATAACCGGCTATAACACTGAGCGTGTTAACACCCTGCGCCTCTGGGAGGGTCGGGCGACAGAAGGGTTCGACCTGGACAGCTTTGATGCCGGTCGTTATCAGGATTCCAGGTTCCGGGAAATTCTCGCAGAAAATATCAGTCAGGTGCTCTATCCAAACGACAGTCATCCGGAAGGCAAAGAGCTGCGCTTTATTCAGCAGTATTTCTTTGTTGCCTGCTCGCTGGCGGATCTTATTGCCCGTTACAAGCGTGAGCATAAAGGCTGGGAAGAATTTACCAGTAAAGTCGTTATTCAGTTAAATGATACGCACCCGGCAATTGCTGTGCCTGAGCTGATGCGAATCCTTATGGATGAAGAAGATTTTGTGTTTACCAGGGCTTTGGAAGTATGCCGCAGCGTTTTCTGCTACACCAACCATACACTGCTGCCTGAAGCCCTGGAAACCTGGCCTCAGGGGTTGGTTGCAAGGGTTTTACCCAGACACATGCAATTGATCTACAAACTGAACTACCACTTCCTGAATAAGGAGGTAGAAGCACAGTGGCCCGGTGACCATCAGATGAAACGTCGTCTGTCGATTATTGAAGAGCCGACAAACCCTGCAGAACCACAAATGGTACGTATGGCATACCTGTCGGTGATCGGCAGTCATAAAGTCAATGGGGTGGCTGCTCTGCACTCAATGCTGGTGAAGGCAAACCTCTTCCCGGAATTTGACCAGCTCTGGCCTGAGAAAATTGTTAATGTCACCAATGGCGTCACCCCCAGACGCTGGCTTGCCAATTGTAACCCTGAACTTGCTGAGCTGATTGATCAAACACTCAGCGGCGACTGGCGCAGCGATCTTGCCCAATTAAGCGAGTTAAAGACCCGGGCTGATGATCCACAGTTTCAGGAAACATTTGCCCGGATCAAACTGGACAATAAGAAACACCTGGCTGGTGTTATTGATGAGCTGTGCGGTGTCAAAGTCAATCCTGAGGCGATCTTTGATGTGCAGATCAAGCGTCTGCATGAATACAAACGGCAGCAACTGAATCTTTTGCATATCATCGCGATTTACCGTCGTCTGCTCGAGGACCCAGACCTGGATGTACCACAACGGGTGTTTATTTTTGCAGCCAAGGCAGCACCGGGTTATCTGGTGGCGAAAAACATTATCTACGCCATTAACCGTGTGGCTGAGCGGGTCAATAATGACCGCCGCATTCGGGACAAGCTGAAAGTGGTGTTCCTGCCTAATTACCGGGTCAGTCTGGCTGAGAAAATCATTCCTGCGGCCAATGTTTCCGAGCAGATATCCACCGCCGGTTTTGAGGCTTCAGGTACCGGGAATATGAAATTTGCCCTGAATGGTGCGTTAACCATAGGAACCCTGGATGGCGCCAATGTGGAAATTGCTGAAGAGGTGGGCGAGGACAATATCTTTATTTTCGGCAAGACGGTGGATGATGTCAGTGATCTGCGTCAGCGGGGTTATAACCCCCGGGATGTCTATCAGCACAATGAAGAACTGAAGGCGGTTATTGACTGGCTGGCCTCGGGAGACCTCAGCCCTGACGAGCCGGATGCCTTTCGTCCACTGGTGGAATCTCTGCTGGATTCGGACTACTTCCTGACCCTGGCTGACTACCAGTCATACAGTGACGCCCATGACCGGATCGTTCAAGCCTGGAAGACCCCATCCCACTGGTGGCGCATGGCGATCATTAATACCGCCTCCATGGGCAAGTTTTCATCGGATCGATCCATTGTCGACTACTGTAAAACTATCTGGAATATTGAAGTCTAGGATTATGGCCGATGCTCTTGAAGGTATCCGGCTGGATTCTGACAGCCGGGATACTGTGCTTGATGACCTTCTGAATACCTGCTGTGCCAGCCCCTTTGATTTGCTCGGTTGGCATCCCGCCAGAACCGGTCAAGGGCTGGTAGTCAGAGTATGGCGGCCAGATGCCATCAGTGTGGAGGTTATTGATGAGGTTACCGGAAAGAGCCTGGGGCCCGCGACTGATATTGCACCGGGGCTGTTTGAGCGGCAATTTCCGGATATCTCGAAGCCTCAGGCATATCATCTGCTGGTCACCAATGCCCAGCATCATCAGTTCAGGGCTAACGACCCTTATCAATTCTCCAGCCTTTGTCGTACAGAGCCGGTCATCCGCCACAACTGGCTGTACCATACACTGGGTGCGCACCTCCATTCGGTGACGCTGTCAGGCCATAGCTGGCAAGGCGTCCTATTTCGGGTTTATGCGCCCCATGCCCGCAGTGTCAGTGTGATTGGTTCATTTAACCACTGGGATGGTCGGCTGCACCAGATGGCTGGCAGTAACAGTGGTATATGGCAGTTGTTTATTCCTGAAGTAACAGCGGGGGATCTGTATAAATTTGAGCTGAAAGACCCGAATGGTCAGCTGCTGCCCCATAAGGCGGACCCCTTTGCCTGTTATGCGGAGCAGCCACCGGGGAATGCATCCATTGTTTATGATTCCCGCAAATATCAATGGCAGAATACGGTGTGGCATCAGTGCCAGGGGTTAGATCGACCGGTCTGTATTTATGAGGTGCACCTGGGTTCCTGGAAAAAAGGCAAGCGTGGTCAGCTACTGAATTACACTGAACTGGCTGAACAACTGGTGCCTTATGTGCAAGGAATGGGGTTTACCCATGTTGAATTTCTCCCGCTTCACGAGCACCCTTTTAATGGTTCCTGGGGTTATCAGCCGGTGGGTTTATTTGCGCCAAGCAGCCGTTACGGAGATCCGGATGGGTTGAAAGCCTTAATAGACCGGTTTCATGACGCCGGTATCGGGGTCATTCTTGACTGGGTTCCGGCACACTTTCCCTCTGACAGTCATGGCCTGGCCCACTTTGATGGCACCCATCTTTATGAATATGAAGATCCCCAGAGGGGATGGCATCCGGACTGGCAGACACATATTTATAACTACGGACGCCCGGAGGTCAGACACTTTCTGATCAGCAATGCGTTGTTCTGGTTTGAACAGTTTCATGTGGATGGTCTGCGGGTGGATGCGGTCGCTTCCATGCTCTATCTCGACTATTCAAGGGGGGAGGGAGAGTGGCAGCCCAATGTTTTGGGGGGCAATGAGCACCTTGAGGCCGTCCAGTTTATCAGGGAGCTGAATGAAGCCGTATATCAGCACTATCCTGATGCCATGATGATTGCTGAAGAGTCTACCAGCTGGCCCGGCGTCTCGATGCCTACTTACGACAACGGACTAGGGTTTGGTTACAAGTGGAATATGGGGTGGATGCATGACAGCCTGAATTACCTGGCCCGCTACCCGGAGCATCGTCGTTATCACCATGATCAGATCCTGTTCAGTATGGTGTACAACGACAGTGAACACTTTATTTTACCGCTTTCCCATGATGAGGTGGTCCATGGCAAAGGCACACTGCTCAGCCGAATGCCGGGAGATGAGTGGCAGCAGTTTGCCAACCTTCGCGCTTTGTATGGTTATATGTTTGGGCATCCCGGTAAAAAATTGTTGTTTATGGGCGCGGAGCTGGGTTCCCACCGTGAATGGAATCACGATGGTCAGCTGGACTGGTTGTTACCGGAGGAAAAAGAATTTTCCCGTGGCCTGACGACTATGGTCAGGCATTTGAATGCCACTTACCAGGCCTCACCTGCTTTATGGCAGTCCGATTATGACCCAACGGGTTTTCAGTGGTTAATTACTGATGATGTGCTTCAGTCAGTCATCGCCTTCAGTCGGCATACCGTCAAAGACCCACCGGTGGTGGTCATTTGTAATTTTACCCCGGTGGTCAGGCCCCATTACCGGCTGGGAGTCCCCGGAGCCGGTGTCTGGAAAGAGGTGTTTAATTCCGACAGTCGTGAGTTTGCCGGCAGTGGTGTGTTGAATGAACTGCCCCTGGTGGCAGAGCCTGTGCCAATGCATCATCAGCTGCATTCATTAGTGATGACGTTACCGCCATTAGCGACGGTTTTCTTACACCTGACCGAATAATCCACTTCTCTGGATTTGAGCAGACTGCTCATTAAGGATGCGCGAATATGAGTCATTTTTTCACGCCGGATGATTATGCCATTGCGGTGGCTGAGTCCCCCGTTGGCAAATACGTTTACACCCCTTATGTAAAAAGTCTGTTTGTGACACACCCGGTAAATTCTGTGCTGGACTTGCGCTGCAGCGAAGGTTTCTTTTCCCGCCTTGCCCAGGCGGCCGGGGCTGAGTATGTGGTGGGGGTGGATCAGTGCCCGGCCATGCTGGATCGGGCTATACAGTTGAATGAGTCTGCTGAACCGGGTATTGAGTACAAGCAGGCGGATCCAACGACATTGCGACTGGAGCGTTCATTTTCTGCGGTGCTGGCCTTCTGGCTGACCTGTCGCCTGGGCAGCCTGAACCATCTGAAAGAGCTGGCCGAAACCCTCTGGCATCATACGTCACCGGGCGGCTATAGTTATCTGCTGGCGCTGGATTCTGAGCGTCATGCCCGGGTGCAGGGTAATCCTCAGACACCGGATGACTGCTATGGAAAAAAAGTGGACGCTGTGGCAAACCTGCAGGACGGTGATCCGTTTGAGCTGGCCATTCACGTCGGGGATACTGAGGTTCATTTTACCGATTACTGCTGGTCTACCGATACCATTGTTCAGTGCTTACAAGAGGCTGGTTTGACCAACGTGAATGTGCTTTATCCAGCCGTATCGGAAGAAGGGCTTAAGGCCAGGGGGAGCGATTACTGGGCAGCGTATCAGGCCGATCCGTTTATTGTGGCAATTGAGGCGTTCAGGACGTGAGGGAAAGGTTTTCGGTATTAGTCCATATACTCAAGAAAATCGCCTGCTACTATAGTTAGTCGTCTGCGTACGTTTGATTTCAGGAAGTGCCGAGTTGTCTGCTATTGCCGTTCTTCCCAGAATGCTGGGAACCCTGTTTTATTACTCTCCAACCTCCGAAGAAGCCGGTAGCGTTATTGCCGAACTGGCTGAGCTGCCTGCTCTGCTGGACTGGCAGAATCCTTCTGTTATTGAAGAAGCTGCTGCACAGCTGTGTTCTGTGGATATAGCGGAATTGACTTATCAATTTTCCCTGTTGTTTGAGGGGCAGGGCTCTATGCCAGCGCCGCCCTGGGGATCGGTTTATCTGGATCGGGAAAATTTGCTGCTGGGTGAAACGGCGCAGGCCTATCGCCAGTTTCTGCGGGCAAACCAGGTGGAACTGGATACCGACTTGAATGAGCCGGAAGATCAGTTTGGCCTGATGATTCTAGCCATGGCTTACTTTATGGAAACGGAGAATGACGATGCAGTGGTGGAATTGCTTGGCACCCATCTGTTGCCATGGTCTGGCCGTTATCTGGAATTGCTGGCAGAGGCGGATGAGAGTGGCTTTTACCGTGCGCTGGCAGTGGTGGCTGATGAATTCCTGAAGGAAGTCTCTGCAGCCTATGATGTGACGGCGGCAACCCATCAGCTATATCGATAAGATTTTTTCACTGCAATACAAGAAGGTTGTCGTGCAAGCACTGGAACCACAAAGGTCACAAAGACTTAGTGCTCTTCGTGCCCTTCGTGGTTCAAAAAGGCTAATTCAAAGCCTGTTGTTTCATCACCTGCAGCAGTGCCTGAACCGGGTGTGGAATCTTGCCATCACCATAACGTTTCACCTGGCTGCGACAGGAATAACCGGTAGCTACCAGCCTGCCACTGTGTTCAGGGTTCTGCACAACCTCCTTCCAGCTCATATCGTAGAGCTTTCTTGAGGTATCCTGATTACGGGTCTCATGGCCGTAGATGCCCGCCATCCCACAACAGCCGGTGGCTTTATAGGTGAGTTTCAGGCCCAGGTCACTGAATAACTGTTGCCATTGAGCAGGAGCTGCGGGGACATTGGAGATTTCTGTGCAGTGGCCCAGTAGCACAAAGTCTTCTGCCTCAGCGGAGGCAAGGCTTAATTGCAACTGACGTATTGTTTCTGACTGTTTGGCGAACCATTCGGACAGGAGCAGTACTTCCGGGGACCTGTCGCCCATCACTTCCCGGTACTCATCCCGATAGGTCAGGGTAACCGCCGCATCAATGCCCACCAGGCTGATGCCACTGTCGGCCAGTGCTTTCAGCTCCTCACCATTGGTTCTGGCGATTTTTTCAAACCGACCCAGGAAGCCATAGACATGGAGCACTTTTCCATTGGGGCGGTAGGGGGCAATCAATGGGCGGTAGCCAAGACGAATCAGCAGCTCAACCAGGTCGGTCAGCAGCGGTGTTTCAAAGAAGCTGGTAAAGGCATCCTGAATAATAATGACGGTTTTATCCCGTTCACTATCGGGGATGGCATCCAGTAACGTGCGGTTGGCAATGGCCGCACCAGCACGACAGCAGTCGTTAACCGGCGATGAACTGGTAATCGCCGGAATATCCTGCAGACTAATGGTTTTGCTGGCAAGGGTATTGGCCACTGACCAGCCCATAACCAGATTGTAAGCCGGTTTGATCCTGGCGAGTACCGGCAGCATTGGCTCCAGTAAACCGGCCACATGGTGTTTGACCGGTCTCGGGTAGCGGCCGTGGTAAAGTTCGAAGTAACGGGAACGCAGATCGGGAACATTGACCTGAATCGGGCACTGTCCGGCACAGGATTTACAGCTCATGCAGTTATCCAGAGCGCCATACACCTGATGACTGAAGTCCTCTTCACCCCGCCATTTGTTCACCAGGTTTATCAGTTTCTGACCACCGTTGTAGAGTGGGCCCGCCTGACGGATCTTATGGCTTTCGCCAGCTATGTCGGCACCAGCGGCGGTTTGTAACCGCAGCCACTCCCGCACCAGGCCCGAGCGGCCTTTTGGGGATTGCGTCCGGTCATAGGTGGCTTTCCAGGTGGGGCACATGGCGCTGTTGGGGTTGTAATTAAAGCAGGCACCATTGCCGTTGCAGTACAAACTGCTGGTAAACGCGGCAAAGGCATTGCGCTCAATTTCCCGGTCCTGCTGGCCACGGGTGGGCACTTCATCAATCTTCAGCAGCTGAACCGGTTCGGTGGCGGGGGTGGCAATCTTGCCGGGGTTTAACTGGTTGTAGGGATCAAATACGCCTTTAATTTCCTGCAGCACCGGGTAGAGCTCGGCAAAGAAGTCCGGTGCGTATTCCGAACGGATCCCTTTACCGTGCTCGCCCCAGAGCACACCACCATAACTTTTGGCCAGGGCGGCCACGTCATCACTGATTAACCGGACCAGTTTCTCCTGTTCCGGGTCTTTCATATCGATGGCCGGGCGGACATGGAGAACACCGGCATCCACATGCCCGAACATGCCATAGGAAAGGTTGTGACTGTCCAGTAGTGCCCGAAATGCCTGAATAAAGTCAGCGAGATTTTCCGGAGGAACCGCCACATCTTCCACAAAGGGTATAGGGCGTGCGTCGCCTTTCATATTGCCCAGCAGCCCGACAGCCTGCTTGCGCATGTTCCAGATTTTTTTAACATTGCCGGTGCCGTTCACTACGCTGTGACCGGCACGCCAGATACTGACCGGTTGTTCCAGTACGGCTTTCAGGCGATCGATACCCTGCTGAATCTCCGCTTCATCGTCGCCGGTAAACTCGACAAAGTTGATGCCGTCAATATCATCACTCTGCCTGGGAAAGAAGTCTTTGACGCTTTCCCAGACACTGTCAGCCTTTGCCAGCCCAAGCACACGGGAGTCGATGGTTTCAATGGAATCTGGCACGGCGGACATCAGTGTCTGGGCATCCTGCAGCGAGTCCTGGAAACTTCTGTAGAAAACCAGTACCAGGGCAGAGTGTTTGGGAAAAGGCAGCAGGTTAACTTTGATTTCACTGATGATGGCCAGGGTTCCTTCGGAACCGCAGAGAATGGCATTCAGATCATGCTGGTTATCTTTATTGACAATATTGGCCAGGTCATAGCCGGTCAGGTTTCGATTCAGGTGCGGGAATACGTCAGACACCTGTTGTTGATGTTCGCGGTGGGTCTTTTTCAGGGTGTTATAAATCTCGCCAATACGATCCTGTCGTTGACACAGTTGCTCAAGTTGATCGTTATCGACTGGTGAGGAGTTCCATACCGTGCCATCGGCAAGCACTGAGGTCAGTTCAAGTACATGGTGGCGGGTTTTGCCATACACTACGGAACCCTGACCACTGGCATCGGTATTCACCATGCCGCCCACGGTTGCCCGGTTGCTGGTGGAGAGTTCCGGGGCAAAGAACAGGCCTTCTTTCGCCGCCAGCTCGTTCAGGTAGTCCTTGACCACGCCGGATTGAACCCTGGCCCAGCGCTCTTTTGTGTTGATCTCCAGCACCCGGTGCATATAACGACTGGTGTCCACCATAAAACCAGACGTCAGCGACTGACCATTGGTGCCGGTACCACCACCACGGGGAGACACGACGATCTGATGGAACGATGGCTTATTGGCCAGGGTCAGAATCTTGCTGATGTCTGCTGTTGAGCGAGGGTAGAGCACTCCCTCTGGCAGTACCTGGTAGATTGAATTGTCTGTTGCCAGAACGGTCCGGTCGGCATAGCCCAGCTCAATATCCCCGCTGAAGCCAGCAGAGGCCAGCTCACGGGCAAAGTGGCTATATAAGGTGTTTGTTGTTTTCTGATCCAGCCTACTGATCACAGCTTTACTCCCCATCAATCCCGTAGGGTATTGTACGTAAAGCAGGGAAGGTAGGGAACAAAAGGTGGTGGGTTTGGGGGTTGCTCTGGTAAGTTGTTGTCTGAGACCGCTGCCCGCTGCCCGCAAAAGCACAGGCACATGCGGTCTGTCTTTTTCGGGCAGCGGGCAGCGCTTATTGCTTATTGAAGTATGACTGTTCCTACGCCAACGCCTCCTGAAGAACCTGCAGGTCAGGCTCTGCAAATGGCAACGCCAACGCTTTCTGCTGGGCCTGCTCAGACATTTTCTTCCAGGTTTTCTGCACAATGGCGATCACCTTGTCCCTGGGGTGTTTGGCGGCAAAGGCCGAAAAGTCGTGGGTCAAAAAGACCAGGCAGGCACAGTCTTCCAGCGTCTGAGTGTCGGCATTTCGCTTGATGCCCTGCTTGCGGATAATCGCGGACGCTTGTGCACAGCTTGCTTCTGAATAACCGTTTCTGGCCATGATTTCACCGGCTTTTCGGGCATGCAGCTTGCCCAGTTCGGTGCGCCACTTCAGGTAGCCGGTTCGTCCTTCAGGGTATTCTGACCGGGGGATTTCCCAGCGGCAGAGGTGCTGACTGCGAACGGCGATCTGCAACTCCTCAGAAGCATCCGGAGCCAGCTGTTGTAACCAGTGGGTCATTTGCCGGGCGTAGTTTAATTCTGCCGGGGTATCATCAATGACGCTTGGGTCCATCTGGTGAAGCTGGTCAATGGCGGCCAATGTTTCTGCAAGCCTGGTCATAAACTGCGATCTCATTTTAAAATAGTTATGCCGCACTTTTTACTTGATTTGCCAGTGGATTTCGACTGGTATTTGTGATTCTACTCAACTGGATAGTCGGGTTAAAAAGGATGAGTAAAGAAAAGCCCCCAAGGGTTGCCATGGTGGTTGGTGCGACCGGTGCCACCGGGCAGGTGTTGATGCAATACCTGCTGGAGCGAAGCCACTACTCCGAGGTCGTTGTTCTGCACTACCGAACGACACAATGGGCGGGTCACGCCAAAGTCAGGGAGGTGGTGCTGAGCCTGGATCAGTTACAGGATCTGGATTTAACCGTTGACGTCTTGTTCTGTTGTCTTGGTACCACCATAAAGAAAGCTGGCTCAAGGTCAGCCTTTGCCAAAGTTGATCGTGACTATGTTCTGGCACTTGGTCAGTGGGCAGTGGACCATGGACAGCCGTCGTTTCATCTGATCAGTGCTTATGGCGCAGATAAGGGGTCGCAGGCCTTTTATATGAAGGTGAAAGGTGAGGCGGAGAGTGGGCTGAAAGCACTGGGGCTTCGCTCTCTGGCTATTTACCAGCCGTCATTGCTGCATGGCAATCGTGATGAGTTTCGGCTGATGGAGTCTGTTGGATTTTATCTGCTGTCGCTGTTAGGCAGCCTGCCGGTTTCCGGTTTGAAAGCACTTCGTCCCACCCGGATTACAGCACTGGCAACCTTGATGTACCAGCAGTCATTACTGGATGTGTCCGGTTTGCAGGTGTTCCGCCCTTCCGATATTGCTGTCTGTGAATAAGTAGTTAACCAAATGAAATCATATATTTCTGACTAAGTTGTCAATCACTCTGCGGCGTTGCAACTCCGGTCACATAGCTACTGCTATGCTCCCTACGTTGCGCCTTACATAGTAACTGCCCACTTAGCCAGAAATATACGATTCCATTTGGCCAACTACTTAATAGCGAGGCTGCATTGCACACACCGGTGGTATTACCTGAAGACTATTACCTGACCAATTTTCAGCGGCTGCTTGGTTTTGTTGAGCAGCTGTATGCTGATTTATTGAGTTGCCGCGAAACCGCTTTTCTCAACACCTTCCGACGGCTGGAGGAGGATGCACAGAAACTCTATGTGCGGCTGGTGGGGCGCAAAGGCCCGATGTTTCGGCGGGATAAACTCAGCTATCCGGAAATTGCCTCCATTGAATTGGCGGTTAATGAATTGGTCGGTTCGGGTCTTATGCAGGTTAACCCGGCGCTGGATCTGGTTGCGGTGTGCGAGCTTATGACCAAAAGTGAGTTACTGTGCTGTTTTCCTGACCAGCTTGGCCCTTACCGAAGCGAACGTAAGCAATCTTTGGTAAACCGGTTGGTGGATAGCGGTAACCACCCATGCCCTGATCTGCCATTTACCATTCTTCAACCTCTGTACCGGGAAGAGCTGAGAACCTTATTGTTCCTGTTCTTTGGTAACCTCAGTCAGGATTTGACGGAGTTTGTACTTCAGGACCTGGGTTTGAATCGCTTTGAAAGCTATCCGCTAAACTCCCGGTTATTTGACCACCGGGAGGCGCTGGAGCAGGGGTTGAGCCTGTCACTGCTCTGGCAGGCAGTGGCCCGGGACAATAAGAAACTTGACCTTGATGAGTTGCAGGCCCTGGCCGCTAAATTACCACCGTCGTCTGATTTCAGCCATCCGACCCTTAAGCGGCGGTATGCACGGCTGGTGAATGCCATTGCCCGTGATCTGGAAAGGCAAGGTGCTTTGCGGGCGGCAGTCGCCAGTTTTCAGCAGTCGTATTTGCCTCCGTCCCGGGAACGGCGGACTCGCATTTTGGCCAGGCTCAATGACACTGCGGGCGCTTTGGCACTGTGTGAAGAGATACAGGCTTCACCGGCCAGCAGCCTGGAGCTGGCTTTTGCCCATCGGTTTGCCAAAACCCTGAAGGGCGAGAAACGCAGGCGGCAAACCGCACCGTTTAACGAACGGACTCTTGAGCTGAATGACAATGGTCAGCGGGTTGAATTTCAGGTGCAGGCGCATTTCAAAGATCAGGGTTGGCAGGTGTTTTATGTGGAAAATGCCCTGATCAATGGGCTTGCTGGCCTGTGGTTCTGGGATATTATCTTTGCCGACAGGGAGGGGGCGTTTTTCCACCCGTTTCAGAGTGGACCAGCAGACCTGATGACTCCGGATTTTTATCGAAGCTGTAAGGATTCGATTCATCAAAGGCTGGCAGAAATGTCTGAAAGCAATCTTCTGGATACTCTGCTGGCAACCTATAGCGCGAAGCAGGGCATCAGCAATCGTCTGGTGATCTGGCCTGCACTCAGTCCGGAGCTGATTACCCTGGCCGTATCGTTGATACCGATGGCACAACTGAGTGCTATGTTTCAACGACTGATGTTTGATATTGCCCACAACCGAACCGGGTTTCCGGACCTGATCCTGTTTGATCCGGAAAATAACCGGTATCAGTGGCTGGAGGTTAAGGGGCCGGGAGACAGGCTGCAGGAAAATCAGAAATTGTGGTTAGCCTTTTTTCAGGAAAACGGAATTCCAGCGGAGGTGGTGTATGTTGGGTGGGTATAGTTTGATTTAGCCTGAATGTTGAGGATTTTGTCAGTCGGCTTGAGGTTCTTGATTATTCCCCAAAGGCTTCAGCTCATTACGGTGATATCCGGTCTGGCCTTGAGCGTCGCGGGGAGGTGATTGGTGT
>NZ_JBLYNS010000047.1:0-33742 GCF_049310205.1 Endozoicomonas sp. ALC013
TAGGTTGTCCAATCATCTTCAAGTCTTGCACCGTTGGGTACATTGGACAGCTGCTTAACCAGAAATTGCAGCTGGATAGAACCGGGCAATAAAGGCGCTCCGGGTATGGTGCCGCTCATTACGCCCAGATCATCCACCGTAACAATAACCTCGCCACCAGCACTGGTGCCTTCTTCATAAGTCAGCTGTATTTCGGTTCCGCTATCAGGCAGGTTGTCCAGCTTAAAACTCAGCTCGCCGGGAGCGTAATGAATAGCGCCGCTGCCATCGCCCGTCAGCAGGCCATTGCCCTGATCAGTCAGGGTTTTATTCCCCCCGGATGAAATATACGTCACAGTCATGGAACCGGGCTTGATACCGGGCTTCTGAACGGTATGCCGGAAGGTCATATCATCCACCGGCACCGAGCCGGTTCTGATCGTCACCTCATCATCATTTTGTGCCACATAGCTGAGAACAATGGCACTGTCTGGATCGGGCAAAGCATCGAGGGTAATTGCCGCCGAGCCGGTTGCAAAGAGGATGGTGCCAGTTCCAGAACCAATCATCTGGCCATTACCAGAATCCCGGATGTCCTGCCATTTGCCGAGGGCGATATAGCTGACCACCAGCGTCCCCGGCCTTGGCTTGGCCTCGGCCATGTTCAGGGTGTAGTTGAAGCCCCGGTTCTGGTTAGTGATTGGGATAGCACCACTGATCGCAGAGCCCGTAATTCCCACCGCTGGCTGATAAGTCGCATTACCGGAGGCCGAAAGAACTCCGCTTACTCGCCAGACGTTTACTTCCCCAAGGTCATAATCCACGGTCAGCTTGCTGTAATTATTGGTGCCGCTTTTATGGATCAGATTACCTGTGCCATTATCTTCAAAGGTGCCGCCATCCACCGAAAGGGTCAGGGTTCCGGGCAAAACACCCCGTTGCAGATAGGTGCGGCTCTGGGTGCCAGTGATATGAACAAAGCGACAGCTGACTGATCGGTTACTGGCCGAAGTCGCCACCATAGTCTTGCCGGTATAGCCACCATATTGATCCAGTAATGGGCTTTCGACCTTGGCACTCGGCACCAGAGGCGCATAAACGCTCTCAGCCTTTACCGTAAGGTCACCTGCGGTAATATTGGCACTCATAGACTGAATGCCATAGTAACGGCTGGTATCGGCTATCTGCGTTTCCTGAATGCGGCTGGTTGCCTCCTCCGGCTCGCCGGGAACGGGAGATGCCCCGATAAATTTCGTCACCAAAGGTGCGCTAATCTGCATCTCCACCTTTCGCCGGGTAAAATCGATATACTCCGCTCCAGTGAAATAGGTAAAAATCTCATTGGAATAATCAACGGCAGTAATACGGATGAACTGGCTGACTGTCTCATCTGGCGTTGTCAGCTTATAGACCTCGCCAATTTCAGGCACTGCCCATTCCTCTCGCTGATAGCCGACAACGGATCGCTGCCCTTCCAGCTGATCGCCCACCAGCTCCCATGATGCCTTAATGCCCGGAACCACATAACTCTCGATCCGATCTCTGGCATCGAGGCGCTCGTCAGTCTGACTGTCGGTATTGAACAGCAGAACCGAGACATTCTTGTCTTTGGGAGGCTCAGTCAAGATAAGATGACTGCCGAGATAAATATCATTGTTATCAGTGCTGATCCCGATAAACGCCTTTCGCAGAGCCACATCACCAATGGTTCGGTCGATTCTGGAAATATCCTGAAACAGGTTATTGACGTTGCCATCAATGACCTCATTACCAGTGATCCGACCGCCACCGTCTTCCTCATCGCTAAGGCGCTGACTTTCGAAGAGTTTTACATCGCTGTTGCTAATTGCCATCGGTTTTCCTTTTTTTCAGGCGAAAAAAAACCGCCAGTCAGGCGGTAATTTCTGATTTCAGTTATGCCCAATTAGTCAAAAAGATGGGTAGCCATGGGCTGCTTCTTTCTGGTAATAAACTCCATAATCTTTCGTTTAAAGCGGACTCTCCGTAGCCTACGCTCCTTAATACTCCACTCTTTTGCTCTTTTTTCTTCTTCCTGTTCAATCAGTGTGTTCCGTTCCTCAATGAACCGTTCCGAGATGTTCGTTACTTTCTGAATCTTCCCTTCTAAGAACAAAACCTGTTTGATCTCGTTGAAATCAACAGATCGAGCACTGCCGTAATACCGACGCCTCGGATAATCCCACCAGTCTCTTCCAAAAGTCACCTCACCACTATATTCGAGAGGCAACCATACGTCGGTGTATCTGAGGCCAGGCATTAAGTTAGGCGTCAAGTCAAGAGCCGAGCCAGCATGCTTTGGACGCGGGTCAGGCTTCCTGCCATTGACCAACGGCTCATCATCAAAGACCCCTAAGTTCATTGATCTGGCGAAAAGCTGACCCTCTTTGTATTCATACTCAACGAGAAAACCAGCCCAACACCAGGTACCCATAGGGGATACTTCAATTCCCAACATATCTGGATGAAATATCGGATAAGGTTCTGCGCCAGTCACTGTATACAAAACACCATCAAGGGTTAGATGGTCTGATAATTGAACGGTCATCGTTATTACTCTCCCTGACCCATGAACCGATTGATCATGGCACGGTTATGAGCCTTAATGAAAGATGGTAATAACTGTTATCGGCAGGGTACGCCTCTTCGAGTACCGGGGAGGCTGAAACCGGGCTGCCAGAACTACGGTCGAAAATAACATTAAGCTGTCGCATGTCAGGTAGAGTCAGGATCATTACCTTGTCCGGAGCTGCGGTTAAATCCTGAAGCTCTAAAACTGTTTTGCGGGAGACCCAACCGGCCTGCTGCCCACCGGTCAGTTCAATGGGGCGGCCCTGTAATTTTGCTTGCTCTTGAACTAATAATGCTCCTGTTAAACTGCGCTCTGTGCTTTGCTCCACAGGGTTCCATTCAAACTCATTGATCCAAAGAAGATCATCCGGGAGGGTAATAGTATCCAGTTGCATCAGACCGTCCTCATGCCAGCATTTTTCAGGGCTTCCAGCAGTTTGGTTTCATCCCCCGGTGTTACCCCAACATGCACATCGCCCCCCGGATATTCGAGCCGGATAATACGCTGCGGGGTTTGTGAAATGGTGCGTGGGGTAGATAAGTCTGCGCTCCCCTGGCGCTCTTTAAGAGCTTTCGTTCTCTCATTATTAGCTTGCCGCCTGCGCTCATTGTAAATCTGCTCGCTGATCCGCAGGGCTGAGGTAATATTCCTGATCGCCTCCTGATCCCCATTTGCGATGGCCTCCGCGTGCTGTGCCTTCAGATCGTCACGCTGATTTTGATAACGGCGCTGCTCAATATCGGATTGCCTGCCCTGCAATTCATCCAGTTCATCTTGCAGCCTGTTGAGGGTATTGCGAGAACTGTCGCCTAAGCTGGCCATGTTTTGTTTGGCTGAAACAATGGCGTTATTGAGCCGGTCTAAATCCGTTTGATTGAGCAGGTTCATAGTTTGTGCGGCATCTTCAGCCTCACGAACAAAACTTCTGGCATTGATCACGCCCTGTTCATAGCTTTCAAACAGCTGTTCAAGGGCAATTCTTTGCTCTAAAAATTGTTTTTTCACATAAGCGGCAGCGGTTGATGTTTGATTGAGCCAGCGACTAATACCAGTTACATCAAATTGATACTGATTGTTTTGCAACCGGCTAATTTCTGCGGAGGTTGCCTTTAGCTCATTTTTCAGGTCTTCAATGCTTCCTTTGGCTGCGGTGGTATCTACAGAGCCGCCTTGTTGTATGGCTACAAAAGCGTCGTGAGCGGCACTGCTCATGCTCATCAATTCGGCGGTTATGGCGTTATAGTGACCGGCTAAAGCAGCGGAAATAGACTGGGCGTTTTCAAAAGATTGTTCTTGCTTATCCCCGGCTTCCTCTGCTTCGTCGCCAACATCTTTCAGGGACTCCCTGGTTTTATTTGCCTCTTTGTTAAACTGCTGAAGTTTTTTCCGGCTGGCCTCGGTGGCCTCGTAATATTCCTGTGCAGACAACGTACCCAATGAAAAAGCTTCGGCCAACGCTACCCCTAGACTGGCGAGTTCTGTCCGAGTTTCGGCTGCGTTTACCTGGCTGAGAGCAACCGCTGCATTCTCAAAATGGCTTTTGACGGTTTGGGCTGTTTCGGCTGTGGCTTGCTTAACTTTCTTCTGACCTTGGAGCAATTCATCGGCATAATTTTGCCAGAGCAATTTCTGGCTCTTGGTCATGGTCTTGGCCGAATCCTCCGCAGCCTTTGCCGCTGCTTTGCTTTCATCGGCAAAGCCATTGTATACGCCGCTCAGCGCATCCCGGACATCTTTGGTATCCTCAACCGTCTGCTTGGCAAACTCCTTGGTCAAGCCGCCGAGAAAGTCTGTAGTGCCCTTCAGCTTTTCAGCAATACCTTCAAAGCCCAAGGCATCCGCTACTTCCTGCCAAACCCTGACAATGCCGTATATCAACCCGGTATAGACTGTGGCAAAGCCTTTAACAATCGCTGTGAAGGTATTGAAAAAGCCCTTTACCGTAGAGCTGGTAAAATCGAAAGCAGTCCGCAGCGCCGCCATCGCTTCCGTAATGGTGGCAAAGCCAGATTTAATACTGGTAACAAAGCCATCGATGGAGGCACCAGCAAAGGCATGCTTGATGGTTTCCCCCATGGCAACGAAGGCATCACTGATCCGTTTGGCCAGCTCAGTCAGCTGACCATTGCCATTCATCCGCTCAATTTCGGCAGCGATACCAGCCAAGGTATCCTTGGCGTAATCCAGTGCCCCGCTCTTGGCTACCTCCACCGCAAACTGCTGCCAGCTGTCCTTCAGGTTACTGACATAACCCGACAGCAGACTCATGTTCTTGGCCGCAGCGCCCTCGGAAGATCGTCCGATTTCGAGAGTCAGCTCCCGCATAACATCCCGGCCAATCTGACCTGCCGAGGACAGTTTTTGCAGCTCCTGAACGTTTTTTCCGGTTACCTTCGTGAGCAAATCCCACACCGGGATGCCCCGCTCAACCATCTGCAGGATTTCCTCGCCCTGCAGCTTTTGCTTCGCCCATGCCTGACCGACTGCCAAGGAGATCCCATTTAAGCGATCCATGCCCCCGCCAAGTTTGGATGCCTGATCCACCAGCGCCTGCATGGTGCCATCCATAGGATCAAGGCCGAAGGCTTTCAGCCGAACGAAGGCCTCCGATACTTCATTCAGCTGATAAGGTGTGTTCCGGGTAAAATCCTTAATCCACTGGGTCGCTTCCTGAGCACCTTCTGCAGATCCAGTAATCGCTTCCATCTGAACGCTCAGCCGCTCAAATTGGTCACCTGCCTTTAGCACACCCTCAATACTTCGCTTTAACGCATAAAGCCCGGTAGTCGCCGCTGCCAGCCCAAGAAAACGCCGGGTAAGCTTGCCGACGGATGTGCTGGCCGATTCGGCATCCTTGGCCGTTCTTTTCAGGTTGCTATTGCGTAGCGTTCTCGCTGTCTGCCGGGCACTTTCATCCGCCCGCTTAAATGCTGTCCGGGTCTCGTTCAGCTGCTGTTCGAGCTTGGCCTGCTGCTGCTTCAGGTTTTTGGTCGATAACCCAGCAGAGGACATTGAGCCCCGAAGCTTGGCCAGCGCCTCCCGTTGGCGGTTGTATTCGGTATTGGCCTTCTTAACGTCTTTGCGGGCTTTTGCCATGGCCGTTTGCATGGCCTTGGTGGGCTTGTCGATCTTGCCCATTTCCCGGCCAAGCCTGGCGACCTTATCTTCAGCCTCACGGAATGCACGACTGGCATCGTGGGTAGTCTTGGCCTGCTTTTTAAAAGACGAAAGAAGCTTATTCTGGTTTTCCAGTTCCTCTAATTGGCCTTTTAGCTTATTCGCCTCTTGCCGGAAGGCATCCAGGGAAGCCGAGGATTTATTCACGTCCTTGGATAGCAAATCCTTGGCTTTCAGGATTAAGCGAATAGCGGATTGTTTGATATTGGCCATAGTCTTTTATCAAAAAAAGCCCCTGCTCTTTTTAGGAGTCAGGGGCTGAATGGAAGGAAGCAAACGGTGGGTTACTGCGCCAGATCAATCTGCATAAAGGTACTCAGACCGGAGCCCTCAATGGTACTGTCTGCCAGTACATCCACTTCAAGTGCGATAGCGGCAAAATCGTCTGAAATAAAATCAAGGTTCTGGACTGGCGAGAACTTCACCCGGTGCACCCGGATATTAAACGGCTTGCCATCCTGTGCATCGTTGAGGCCTTCCATGAACAGGACAAACTCTTTGCCCGATTCAATCAGGGCCTGAACCATATTAGTGGCCAGTGGGGTATAGCTCACTTTCACCCCCAGGTTATCAATACCGCCACCGCCAATGACCTTGATACCGGATTTGGTCAATTCATAATCATCTCCGGCTGTCAGTACCGTATCCAGACTGTCTTTTACAGTAACAGCCTTGGACATATCTGGAAGCTTATGGAAGGGAATAAGTTCATCAGCAACGCCAAAGCTGGTATGAAGTTCATCTGTGACCACTGTCGTTGAACCGACTGCCACAGAACCACGCAAGGCCATTGACAGGTTGGCAGCGGTAAAGTCGTGTGCGATCAGGCTGGCCGAGATAGAGGATATCCGACTGATGGTATTGCGGTTACCACCGCCGCCGAGATAGTTTTTCAGCTCTTTTTTATCTTCCTCGAAACTGAATTGAAACTGGCTGACATTGCCAACCGGCAGCAGGGGAGCGGAATCATCAGCAGGTTTGATGTAGATGCTTCCGGCACCGATAAAGCTACGGTCCATCGTAGACATGGCTTTTCTCCTATCCTGTAGGTCATGGGTTAATCATGGGAGGGTTTCACATGGTAGAACTGGTGTTTGAACAGCCCAATGTGCTCGGTACTGAGTTAGAAGCCTGCTGCCAGAGTCCGGTGACGGGCTTCTTTCGGGATGGGTTTTGCCATACCTGTCTGGAAGATTCCGGCAGTCATACGGTCTGCGCCCGAATGACCGATGAGTTCCTGCAATTTTCCCTGTCCAAAGGCAATGATCTCATTACACCTAATCCGGAGCTTGGCTTTCCTGGTCTGAAAGCCGGTGATCGCTGGTGCCTGTGTGCAGCCCGTTGGGCAGAGGCTCATGAGGCAGGTGTCGCCCCGCCCGTTTATCTGAATGCAACCAATAGGGCGGCACTGGAAATCGTTGAGCTGGCAACGCTAAAACAGTTGGCTGCTGATGAGCCTTAAAGTACGACCTCGATGCTCACTTGCAGGTCTGCAAACGACAGATGGGCATTGCTTGGCGCAATATCAAACTGGGTTTCACTGAATTGGATATTTCGGGCTTCTGGAGTGAAGCGTTGGCCGGTAGTGAATAGCTCACGAATGGAACGGGTTAAATCCAGCAGCGTGTATGTAGTGTCTTTGTTGGTTTTGGCCACGGCACTGATATTGAACGCCATCCGGTATTTTGCCCGTTGTCCCTGACGCTGTTCTTCATTAATGGATTCCAGCTGCACCAGGATGGCCGGAAGGTCTAAATCCTGTTCCTGGCCGGTGGCTGAATAACCCAGCAGAGTATGTTCAGAAACCTGTTTCAGCTGTTCCAGCAGGCTCTCAATAATCTGTCGTTCAGGGTTCGATGTTGAAGGCGATCTTGAAAGCATAGTTGAGTTCTTGATGGAGCAGTTCAGTAAACCGGTTTACCAGTAGAGGGCTGATTTTTGCCAGTGAGGTTTCAGCTTCCCTATCGATCCGGACGGTTTTCTTTTCCAGCGGCAAACCCATCCACATCCACCGGCCTGAGCGTTTGGACTGTTGGTAACGGTGTTGCCAGTTATCCTTTCGCTCAAAGATCAGTTCCCGGGAAGCATTGACCGGCTGCATCAAAAAACTGTTTTCCCAAAAACTGTGACTGCCTACCCGGACACCTCGCCGGGTTTGTTTTGGGTTACCCAGGCGATGGGCACCTACTTCATTAATGCCAATCCAGATGGTCAGGTAACGCTCTTTTTTGCCGTAGCTTTTATTGAGCCTTACCTTGATCCGGTTCAGCTCCTTCAGCCGTTTTTGTGATACTTTTATGCGTCGGGACATATCACGCAGCACTTGTCGTTCAGCCCAGCGGCTCAGTTTGGACAGGGTTCTTTGAATGGCTTGTTCTGTTTTTTCCGGGGACTGTTTGAACAGGGCGGTGAGTTCTTCAATATCGCCGCTGACTTCCTGTTCAATGAGCATAGATATTCCATTTGGCTAAATAGCCATCGTCTTTCAGTTTTCGGTCGACCTCATAAACCTGACCATTGGCCAACACGGTATCGCCACGCTTCAGCAGGATGGCACTATCCACAGAGAGAACGGTGACTTCACCCTGAACAGCCTCATATTTGCCAAGTTCCACCAGTTCTTTATTGATGATTCCCCGGGTTTCCAGCGATGAATGATCCGAAAACGTCAGTAAAACCGACTGCCCAAAGGTTGAAAGTATGGTGTGATCCATCACTTTGAAAGCTTCATCCATTTGAGCAGTCTCCTTGCTTGTGGGTTAGCTCATGGTCAGTTTGATCACTGCCCGTGGTCGTAAGTTGATTGGCAGTGGATTCGACTGGGTGTGAACAATCACACCCTTCTCAAAATCCATCACCTTCTGCTTGGCATAGCGTGGCAGGCCGATGGTGTTCACCGTTTCCACAAAATCTGCCGGTGCAAACCAGGTCCTGAAGATATCCGCACCGGTTGGGTAGAGATAAGCTTCATTGGCGGCAACAAAGTCATTGCCCCCCACTGAGCCCCGGTACTCTTCCCAATCAATATCCGCAAAACGGAACCGGCCCTTGGGATCGGTACGCAAGGCTTCACCGTCCTGCCAACGCTGGTAGGCTTCTTTTACTGACTTGTGGCCAACCAGCCCATCAAAGAAGTCGGAGCCACAAAACGCATGGAGGCCACTGTAGGGCAGTGCTCCCAACGCATCATCCACCAGGCGACGGGCTTTGACGCCCTGGGCACGAACGTCAGTGGTCGTGCTGCTGAACTTGAAGTCATGGGTTTGCTGGGTGACACCGAACTCATCAAACAGGTTGTAGAGTATGGTGCTGCCATCGCCATCCAGAATTTCACCCTTGAGGGCACCCATGCGCAGAAATTCCAGCGTCACCTCATGGTTAGCATTCATCTTTTGCAACCGCTGGTTCACTACGGCCTGCACTCCTTGCATGGCATCCTCACTGCCAAACTGACGGACATTCTGCACTTCTGCCGCCAGAATGGTGCTGTCATGGGGAATATGGGGCACCACAAAGCTGAGCAACTGACGTTTATCGCCAATGGCCTGAGTGGCGGGTGCGCCACGCTCGGTAGAGGGCAGCAAGCGAAGTTCTCCGTTAATGCTCTCTACCACGACGGTTGTTGTATTGATGCCGCTCTCCTGAAAGAGTCCCAGTTGCCCAAGACGACCAGGCTTGTAGTCCATCTCATTGATGGTGGCGGTCAGACTGGTAAGGCTGAACGCATCGTCATTAAAAATATCCAGCATGTTATCGCTCCTTGATAACGGAAGTTTGTTAAGAGTGAGTTACAGAGGTAAAAATCAGGAAGGGTTATTCACTGCGCAGGATAATATCCAGCCCGGCCAGTTGATCTACAGCAGTCGCCTTTTGCTCATCGGTGATCCCGGCAGGCCAGATCAGCAAACTGTTCACCACTTCTGCCAGACGGGCGATAATCACACCGTCACCACCAGAGGCATCGGTCACCTTGCCTGCGTAGAGAATGCCTGCTGCGGTTTCAGTGCCATCTGCGGCGGCAGGGTCAAGAGGGCTGTAGATACCATTATCAGAAGCTCTGGCGACCACAGTACCAGGCTCCATCGTCAGGTTCGCAGCGAATGGCACCTGCTCACGGCTGATGCTGTTATTGCCTTCAGACACCAGAAATTCACCGGTAAGACCGATTCCGTTTTTACACTCATGGGTAAAGTCCTTTTGGTTGGGGGATATTATTAGACAGGGGTTAAGCGCGATTACGCCGACTGTAAATTGCCTGCGTATCTATGGCAGAAGTGGTGGGTGGCAGAGGTTCTTAATCTGGCCATAGCTGGCGAGCCGAGCCTTGACCTCATCTTCCGACAGTGCCGCTTTAAGAATTGCAGCGGTTTTTTCCGCATAACCAGCCTGACGACAAAGATCAGCAATAGCCACAGAATCAATTTGAGGTTGCGGCTCCATCGTCTGATTCTGTGGCGGAGTTGGCTCTGCCGGTTTTTTAGCTTGCTTGATACGTCCATAGCCATCTGGTGTATTACGGAACATGGAGAGATCAAAGCGGGCAGCGGCCTTCACCGGTTCATCAATTTGATCCACCAGGCCCATGTCCAGCGCTTCTTTGGCGGTGAACCAGGATTCAGACTCCATCAGAGCCTTCATATCCTCAAGGCTCTTGCCGGTTCTGCCCGTGTACGACACAGCAATACTGTCCGCGATCTTATCCATAATATCGGCGGTTTTGCGCATGGCTTCGGCATCGCCCTGTGCCCAGCCATAGGGGTTATGGATCATCATCATGGCATTTTCAGCGATGGTGACCGTATCGCCAGCCATGGCAATGACACTGGCAATGCTGGCCGCCAGCCCTTCAATGGTGACGTGGATATTGGCTTTATGCAGACGCAGGGCGTTATAGATGGCAATGCCTTCAAACACCATGCCACCCCGGCTGTTCAGGCGGACATTGATCTCTGAGGCATCCAGATTACGAATTTGATCCACTACACTTTGTGCCGAAACGCCGTACCAGTCATCAATATCATCAAAGATAAACAGCTCTGGTGTCTGGTTGGCTTCATTTTTAAAGGTGTACCACTGTCGGTTATGACTCATCCCTGTCATCCTTTTCTGGTTGATTGGTAGATTTGCTGTTTTCCGGATCACGGCCATCGCTGTCGTATCTCAGTGAGTGACTATCTGCCCGGCGATTATCGGCGGCGATTTCACCATCCATCTGCTCGCTGTCATAACCCAATTCGCTGACCACCTCTGAGCGGGACTTGAAGCCTGAGCGCACGGCCATTTTCTGCGCCTGCATATCCTGAACCGGATGCATATAGGGCCAGCCGTGGGCGATCCACTTCACCCGGCGATAGGCTCTTGGGTTATTGGCGTAGTCAGGGATGGCTACCGAACCATTGAGCACCGCCATATCCAGCCAGCGGTTCCAGACCGGCCGACAGAACTGAAAGATGATCTGGTTGTGCTGAATTTGTTGAATGCGACGACGGAACTCATTGATGATCAGGCGCAGTGCCCGGTCACTGACTCCCGCCATATCACCCGACAGTAGTTCATAAGGCAGGCCAATCCCGGCAGCAATGGCCATCAGCTGCTGTTTCATAAAATTGGGATAGTCTGCGGTAGTACCCGGTGGATTATTGAACTCGACCTCTTCACCCGGTGCCAGTTCTTGCATGGTTCCTGGTTCCATGGCCACCATCGGTAAACCACTGTCGCCAAACACCAGCGGCTTGCCGGTCAAAGGATCAATAGGGTCTTGTTCGGGAGAGGGCTTCTTGATAAAGCCGGTAAACAGGTTAGCGATCTCCTGCCGTAATAGAGTGGCATCATCAAATTTATCCAGATGATAGAGTCTGACTAATACCTGAGTCAGTAATGGCTGGCCTCTCAGTTGTCCCGGACGCAGGGATTCAAATATATGCAGAACATTCTCGGCCTTCACCCGCACCAGTCTGGTGCTGTCAAAAGCAAACTCGGCGGGATGCTCCCGGTGAAAGTAATAGGCAACTCGCTTACCCAGCTTGTTAAACTCAATCCCGGCCTTAATCACATGGCCATTATCCAGTGTTTCGTTATAGCTGATGGGGACAAACTCAGATTCCAGCACCTGCAGTTGCAGGGGAACGGATAAACCATCTTCCGGCCTGCGGGGACGAAGCCTGACAAAGCACTCGCCACCTTCAAACATGGCGCGGGTAATCAGCGATTGTTGACCGGTGAAACTCAGCAGACCATCAGTATCCGATTCATCCGACCATTGCAGAAACAGGTTTTGTAGCTGCTCCCGTAAACCATCGTCGTCCACCAGTGACTTGGGCGTAATGCCACGGCCAATCACATTGCTCACCAGCTTTTCCAAACCACTGCTGGCCCAGGGATCATTGCGGATGGCTGCCCGGGAGCGGTTAATCAGTTTGGACAGATCAGCAGTGAGCGCGGTATTTGGGGAAAGCCCTGGTGCATACCAGCTTTTGGTTCGTCGCCCTATACCGGCAGCGGTATAGGCTGAGTTTTTGAAACGACGAAACAGGTTGGTGAGCAATCCCATGCTCAAACTCCCTTCGATGAATAAATACCATACTGCTTCGGACGTTTTTGCTGCTTGACCAGTTCCCGCTCAATGGCCTGCAGCCGCCTTTCCATCTCAGCAAAGCTGCTGTATTCCACCCGGCGGCCTTCAAATTCCACAGTACGGGTCTCACGCAGCAGCACTGCCCGTTTCAGAACCTGGTATTCTGTCTCGGTAATCATGGAAGTTATCTCTGAAGGTAAGAACTGCGGGATGAACGACGGAGTGTTTTTGGCTTGTTGCTGGTTTCTTCTAATTCAGGATCAGGCGTATCTTCTGGTGCTGGTCGGCCTTTGGCGAGTAGCTCCAGATTAATGCCCCGGTGCTGCTGAAGAATACGGATCGCGGCCAGTGAGTATACCCGGCAATCCAGTGCTTCGTTCCGGCGGTTCTTGGCATCCCAGGTAAAGTAAGGGACACCGAGCCGGTATTTCTTGATCTTTTCTTCTGCGGTGGCCTGCTTGAAATAATCTTCATCAAAGCAGTCCTTGATCGGCCAGTGGCAGTAGCCTTGTCCAGGCTCCAATACCCGGTAGCGTTGATAGACCAACTCCTTGGCGGTATCGGTGCCAACCAGCGTCAAATAGATCCCTTTCTTGTTTTTGGTTTTGGGGAAGGTGGCGATAGGTTTGCCAGCCTGAGAGGAACCCTTAACCGGAATCGCCCAATCGGCTCCTTGCTTACGACAGAAGGCATACACTTCATCGGTGTAGTGGCCACCAGAGTCTATGCAGACCTGAGCCACATTTATTTTGGTGCCATCCTGACGGGTGTAGGTTTTATGGAGCATATCGGCCAGAGCATCCCAGATACCTTGTCGGGATAAGTCACCGTATAAACGGACATAATCAATTGACCAGCTTTCCTCACCAGAACCCCAGCCGGTTACTTCAAACTCAAAGCGATCATCCTGGACATCACAACCAACGGTCAGTATCTCCACCCACCACGGCACCTCTGCCAGGTAATGTTCCCGTCGCTGGTAGAGCAAACTATGCTCAACAGTCTCACCTTGTTCCGTCCAAGTCTCGCCAAGAACGGTATTGGTCCAGTCCTTGAACTGTACCGGGTTACTTTTGGCGGCGAGAAAGTCCTCCACTGCATTTTGCCAGCTGTACCAGCCATTAGGGCTATAAAGCGAACTCAGGTGGAATCCAGCGACCTTATTACTCTTTTCAGTTTCAGCCTGCCAATGGCCATTAGTGAGCAGTTTCGGTTTGTCTTTTTCGTAATGCTTATGACCACACTGCACACACTCAAACCGGGTGGTTGCCGGATCATGGTTATCAAAAATGATCTGAGCCCAGACGATTGGTTGGTAGTGTCCACAGCTATTGCAGGGAACCAGATAGCGTCGTTTATCACTGGCCTCATAAGCCGCTTCAATCTTGCTGGTTTCTGCAATATTGGGTGTGCTGACCATCAGGATTTTGCGGTTACGGCTAAAAGTGGCTGTTCGTTTAATGGCCAGATTGATCGGGCTGCCTTCGCCATCCACATCATCGTCGTAGGCATCCACTTCATCCATAAATAAAAATCGGGCAGGCATCGAGCGCAGGCCTGCTGCTGAATTGGCTCCGGTGAAGATCAGCACACCATTGGGAAACTCCTTGGTCAGCAGGGTATTTCCGCTATCCCGACTTCTTGGATCTTTTACTTTCTCCCGCAGATCCGGCATTTCATCGATCATCGGAGCGATCCGTTGCTTGGAGGTTCGCTTGGCCATATCCAGCGTGGGCAGCACATACATCATCGGACCCGGCGTATGGTCAATCACATAACCAAGCCAGTTATTGCCGCATTCGGTGCCGCCCACCTGGGCACCTTTCATAAACACCACTTGCTCGACAGGCGACGATGGTGACAGACAATCCATGATCTCTTTCAGATACGGTGTGCGGGAAGTTCGCCAACGGCCAGCTTCTTTGGTGGCTTTTGCCGGAAGAATCCGCTTCTGGTCAGCCCACTCGGAAACGGTCAGGCGGGTGTCCGGCCTCAGCCCTTTGAAGAAGCCTTCAAAATATGGGCTTTTGACTGACACGCTATCAACCATTTAAGCAACCTTTGAAGAAACCTAATAATAGGTCTATTATTTGATCTACTAATCAACCGTAAAAGGAGCTAGTTATGGCCTCAGTCCATCCTATTCTCGCTGATGTCAGTGCCGGGATATCCGAGCTCAAAAAAAACCCGATGGCCGTTCTGAAAGAAGCCAATGGTGAAACCGTGGCCATCCTGAATCGCAATCAGCCCGTGTTTTATGCAGTGCCAGCCCATGTTTATGAAGCTATGCTCGATGCTCTGGATGACCTGGAACTCGCAGCCATCGTCGAAGAACGCAAAAATGATGAGCGGATTCGGGTAAATATCGATGACCTATAAGTTGGATTTTTCTGCACTGGCGTGGAAAGAATGGCAGAAGCTTAACTCCACGGTCAGAGAGCAGTTCAAGGCCAAGTTGCGTAAACGCTTGGAGAACCCTAAAGTTTCCAAAGATAAACTGTCCGGCCAGAAAGACTGCTACAAAATCAAACTGCGAAATTCGGGCTATCGGTTGGTTTATCAGGTCTTGGACGACGTTGTTGTAGTATTTATGATCAGTGTCGGTAAACGAGAGCGAAGCGAAGCCTATAAAGCCGCTCAAAAACGACTACGGTAAAGCCGCTCAAAAACGACTACGGTAAAGCCGCTCAAAAACGACTACGGTAAAGCCGCTCAAAAACGACTACGGTAAAGCCATAGCATTAAGTATCGCTTCCAACTCCTCTTGAAGTAGCTCCCCCACTTTTCTTGGGTCATCCTCCGCCGCCAGCACATCCGCCATTCGATCAGGAATAGCCAGCAGTTCATCCCGAACAATCCGCCCCGCTTTGAACGCATCCTGCTTTACCTTGGCGGCATCGGTCAGGGTGCCGCTTTTTTCCTCATACTCCAGCTTGGCCATCTTTGCTTTGAACGCCTCCCGCATAGTGCAGGCAGTGACAAAGTCAACGGCTCCCGGTTGTGTCGGTGCAAGATCGGTGGATTGATCGGAACGGATCAACGTCACCGGGTCACTATTGGCTTTCATGGCCTGCTCAGCCTGCACCAAATCCACCTTGCCATTTTTCAGTTTCACAATGCCCTTTTTGATCAGTTTGGTGACATAGCTCTTGGTAAAGCCCTGCTGTCTGGCAAATTCCGCTTGTGAAATCAGCGCCATGGGAAGTCATACCTACAGCCATCTCATTCAATATGGACATTTGTCTTAAATTTTCTCGAATTATCGTGGCCATCCCCTATAGAGCTACTGCGACAACAAAAAATGAATCAATAAAGGATGTAGTTATGAATGAAATTGCCACGTTAAATGATGCGGTGCGAAAGTCACTGGTGAATCTGGAAGTGAAGAACAGTCTTTCCCTCATCAACTGCCGGTTTGAAATAGTGATGACCGCCAACCTGCAAAACACCATTGAGAACAAAGTCGGTTTGTTGAAAGCCGTTGCCGAGTTTAACCACTTCAATGAGCAGAATGATCCGTATGGTGAACACGACTGTTTCCGCTTCAAGTTTGAAGATGAATGGATCATTGCCATGTTTGATTATTACGCCCCGGATATGGAACACGGTTCGGAAGATGCCTCGGATTTAACCAAAACCATCCGGGTTCTGACCATTATGCTGGCCATCGATTATTAATAACGGAGAAAAACAACCATGAATAATGAAACGCAATTGATCACTCATTACTATTTCTGTACTGGCGTTATTGACCGATTAAGCGACCAAACCCGCACACCAGCAGAATTATTTGGTGATGGAGAACTGGAGCTGATTCATAACCTTTGCCGTTATAGCCAGATCATCAGCGAGATCGAACATTTCAAAAATGATGAGGAAGGCTTTCCCGGAGTATTTGATTATGAAATCTCTGAAACGCTGGCGGCTCAACTCTGGATTGCCTTGTGTGAGCAGAACCCGGAATTTGAGCCCTGGGATTTCCCGGATGAAAAACAGTTCAGAAAACTGGTAGAGCAGCTGATTGATGACTGGCTTCAGCAGCGCTTTCCCAGAGAATTAACGATTCAGCAATGGCTTGAAAAGCGACAGTAACTCAACCGCCAAGGACGGCACTGGTTTGGATAAAAAGTATACCTGCTGCACCATTTTTGAAACTGGATTTTCTTATTAGTTTTCAGCTGGTTAATGCCAAAAAGTATACCAAGGGTATACCTCGTTTTCAGACCTGTCACTAACGCAAATCCGCGCCCCCTCGCACCCGCAAAAAGTTAAACATTGCAGGGACCCACGTTGTTTTTGAGTTGACAGTTTGAAAGCCATTACCTACTGGAAAAATCATCATTAAATCAATCAACTATAAAGGAGTATTAAACCAGAAAAACAGTTGAGATATACGGCAGTTCACCCATAGTTAAAGTGTGACATCAATAAACAACTCAAAGGAGATACATCATGACTAATAATAAAAACACTGCAAAAACCACAGCTAAAAACAATGCAAAAGGAGATAAAACCATGGCTAATAAAAACACTGACAAGAAAAGCAAAAAGTCCGATTCTGAAAAATTTGCTGAACTGGCAAACATCCGTGTACCCAAAGCCCTGCGGGTATTGAAGTCCATCTCATCATTGGCCAACGATGACAAATATGAGTACACCGATGCTCAATCAACTGCCATTATCAGCGCATTGAAATCCGCTGTTGATGACCTGTCCGAATGCTTTAAAAACGGAGGCAAAAAGGACGAGGAGACATTCCGCATTTAATCCCGGATTCAACCCCTCACAAAGCAGGCAACGATGCCTGCTTTTTGTGAGTTTGATGATTATTCATGCACTATTGGAACATCACCAGGCACCGGTAAATCGTCACCATGCGACGTTTCCAATATTGATCGTGTAACCTATTGCAATGATCAAATGACCCGCCAGATCGACGTAGAACCGATCCTGTATGATGCTCAATCCGTACCCACATATTGGAATGAACAGGTCAACCGATCAAATGAATGCTTACTCAGGATCGACTGAGCAGGCATGCCGACCCGTCCCGGTTTGCGGGTCATGATCCATTCATCCGATTTATTCATGGCATGAATCAAGGCAGGCGACGTGGTAACGGTATTCACCTTGTAGCCCTGTTTCCGGTACAACTCGCAGATATAGCAGCGCAACTGAAAGCCAATCCCCAGCCCCTGATAATCGGGCAATACCACCGTTCTGTGCAGTCGCTTCAGCTTCTTATTGCTCGGATGAGGAAAGTGTAAGACGCTGCACCAACCCACCGGCTCACCATTGATCTCGGCAATGTACTTATGGGCTGATCGGTTGTGAACACTGCTCAGATAGTGAAATGGCCTAAATAATGGCCACTCTGACTGGTCGGCTCTGCGGACATCGATACGGATTTCAGGTCGTCGAAGACGCCTCCGTTTGAAGGTATGCTTGTTGCAGTCGTAAACCCAATCCGGTTGTAGCCATTCGACAATATCGTAATGGCAGCTGACCGCAATAAACTGCTTATCCTCCTTGCGGATAAACTTCTGGATAGCGGCACTGCCGATCTTGGCCACCTGCCGATCCACGACAGAGGTAAATTCGTCGTAGATTACCGGCTTATCAGATTCCAGGATCAGCCTGGCAAGTTCTGCCCGCATCTTCTGGCCATTGGAGAGCACAGAAAACGGCTTCAACCAGTCCGGGGGAGAAGAAAACCCTACCTTGCTCAATGATTCCGTAATCTGCTTGGCACTCAGGTCTTCGCTGAAATCGTCCACTACGGAGCGGTCTGACCACTGGTAACCGGAGAATAGTTCAAAGTCCTTGAATACTTCTCTGGCAATGGTCGTCTTGCCAGAACCACTGGCACCAACAATCAGGCCAATATTCCAGGGCTTGTCCTCAATGGGAATATCTACGTCGAACTCTTTCTTCACCGACTGCATATCAATATCAAACATCCCCTTGACCTTCTCAGTGCGAAAGGAAGGCTTGATAGCGGACTCCACTACAAACTTTGAACGCGGCATTTCAGTCCCTTTTGTGTCAGTTCGTCGTAGATTTCCTGCTGATGGGCTTCGTTGTCACACTCCACCAGGATATTGAAAATTTCGGTGTATTCCTCGCCATTGGGTTTCTGTTCGGGTTCAGGGGCAGGATCATCAAAGAGCGTTACCATGAAATCGTCTTTGAAGCCGAGCAGATTCAGATCAAAGTCTTCAGCTTGCAGGGCTTCCACTTCCCGGGATAGTACGTCCATATCCCATGAGCTATTCAGGGCTATGGAATTATCCGCTATGACGTAGGCCTTCTTCTGGGCTTCCGACAGTCCGGCCAAGACAATGCAGGGAACGGTTTTCAGGTTCAATTTCTTTGCTGCCATCAAACGTCCATGGCCAGCAATAATCCCGTTTTCTTCGTCAATCAACACAGGATTGGTAAAGCCAAACTCTTTGATAGACGAACAAATCTGGATAATCTGCTCTTCATCGTGAACCCTGGAATTGTTCACATAAGGGATCAGGTCGCTGACTTTACGATCCACCATTTTGTATTTCTTTGCTGCCATCCTTAGCGCCTTATCTTGTCTGCCACCTTCTCAATGCCCCGGCTGGTAATGTAACCACCAAGGCCAATCTGAACGATGGAGAAGAGTTTAAGCTCCACCGCTTCTGATAAATCCGGTGCTGACCAGCCAAGCCAGCGAGCAACAATCAGGGCAGTAAATACCAGCATTACAATGGGACGCCATGACCGCTGTAACCAACCATCACCCTGAGCTTCTGCCTTGATAACACCGGCACGTTGAGCCAGTTCATCCAGCTCACCTTTGACCGCCATATCCACCAGTTGGTTTTTCGCCTGGGCAGCTTTTTCAGGGTCAGGAATGATGCGCTCAATCACCTTACCCAGTAGAGGAATTGCAGCAGTCCAGCTCATTCGATGGTCTCCAACCAGTGCTCAACCACAAAGTTTGGGCAGGTTTTGTAGGGAGTGAAATAGTAATGACCAACCACTTGAGCCTTTGGATAACGCAGCTGCAGGGATTCAACCAGCATTTCCAGCATCAGCCATTGTTGAGAAGTGAAGTTATCTTCTGGTTTTCCCTGTCGATCAATACCTCCGACCAGACAGATACCAATGGACTCATGGTTATGACCTCGAACATGAGCCCCCTGAACCTGAGCATCTCTGCCATGCTGAATCTTGCCACTTCGCTCAATAATCCAGTGATACCCGATATCTGACCAACCATTGTCTTCCAGATGCCAGCGTCGGATATCGTCTGCAGTGACTTCCTGATCTGCCCGGGTAGCTGAACAATGGATCACGATGTAATTGGTTTCCGTCCTTGGAATCATCGCTTCATTTCCTGAAGAAGAAGGCAACCAGGCCAATCAGTGCAGACACGACCAACCAGCCAAGTCGTTCAATACCGGCCAGCAGAACACCACGAGAACTACCCTGAAGCTCCAAGGCCCTGATCCGGGCTTCCATCTCACTCAGCCTGGAATCCAGCTGATTCATGTTGTCGTTCTGGTGTGAGATGCGTTCTTCAATTCTGGCGAGTTGGGATACTGCCTCGCTCAGTTTGTCCAGCTTCACATCAATGCGATCCAGACGGTCGGAGAGGTCAGTCATGGTGCGTCCTGCACAGGGAGAAAATTAGGGCAATAAAAAACCCCACGCCGCTATTTATGAAGAGCGGGGTGAGGTTTTACATCTTGGAAAATTGTGCCTGATTCAGTAATCATTGGCAAGCAATCTAGAATCAGCCTCTTGGGGTCAGTGTTCCATTCCTGTTCAGGCAGCCCAAAGAGGATGGGAACAGCTCTGTCCTTCTGAGCCACGCTTCATTGCTGTATCCTTGAAGTTGAGCTCGGACCGCGATCTTGACCATTGACTGATTTATGTCGATAACAGGCCCGCAGAAGGTTTCATCACCAATTTGGATATTTGACCTCCAGAGAGCTAGTTGCTTCTGCTCTTTTTGCTGTTGTAATCGCCGTTTTTCAGCAGCAATTTGCCGCTGTTTTTCTTCAGCTGCTAATGTATTTTTCAGCCTTAACCTGGCTTTTGGTACAAGGTCCAACTCATCCAACGTCTGATATTTCTTGATGAATCTATCGATCTGAACAGAGGTGGATGCGAGGTCGTACTCTTTTCTTTGCTGTTTTTTATACGCAGATACAATCCTGTCCTCATGCTGTTCATAGAAAGACTTCTGATCTTTCAAAATGCCTTCGTATTCCTTTTTGAGACGATCAAGCTGTCTGATTTGAAATGCTTCCAAATCTGAGTTGGGTATACCAAAGCCCAAAGTCGCCTCTGCAGATGAAAACTTAAACTCTGGAATCGATTGAACATCCGTATATTGAGCTAAAAACCCTATGTTCTGCTTGGTCTTTTTTTTGATTTCAGCTTCATAAGAAGCTGCTTTGCGATGCATTACTTGCACATACTCATGTGTTTCACGGGCTTTTTGATGAAAGTTATCAAGACTTCCATATTCAGAGTTTATAAGCCCAACTAACACGTTGTTGAACTTTTCATGATTAAATTCTACCCAATTATTTCTTTCTAATGCATCATCAGGATTTATGATTGCATCTGCAGCAATAAAAGGAGCAGCGACAGCACCTGCAAATAGGAAACTATACCCAACAAACGCACCAGCAGCCACTCCAAAGGGGGCCGCAATAGCAGTATTTGCCACATCCTTTGCGGTTATCGGTTTCTTCTCCGCTTCTTTTTTCTGTGCTGCTTTAACCTCTTTAGGAGTATCACCGTAATCACTTTGGAGGAAATTTACATGCAGAAAAAGTTCATTTTTATTCTCCCAACTATCACACTTGCTTTTTGTCAATGTTTTCTGACACGAAAATCTTTTGCTATCAAAAGCAGGCTCCAAACTCGGAATTTTGAACTGCCAAACACCTTCCGTTAATTCATAGGACAATGCATATCTCGAACTATAAAAGAATGGTGATAACTGATACTTACCGTCCTTGTAGGAAAACGAGCCATAAACATCCAGTTTCTCGGTAGACTGTTCTTTAGCAACGGACTGCTTAGTTGGGTTGCTTAAACACCCTGATATTGAAACACTTAATGCAGCGAAAATAAGTACTTTCCAGCTTCTCATTCTTATTCCCTATGATAAATTCTTATTCTCAGTATCCATCAAAATAGTGCCATAGATTTTGTCAACTCTCCACTAAACGACAGAGTAATTACTCGTTGTGTCCACTCTTCACCAAGATAGAAATAAGTGAATTTCTATCCAAGTATTCGTCACAAATCCGCCAATAACCGGCCTGCCACTGCTGAAAATCTCGCTTCCAATTCTGCCTGTGAATCCGGCATTTTTTGATGATCAGGCTTGTTGGATAGAGGTGCTGGCCATTAGTCACATAACTGCGATAATCCAGAACGGTATAGGCCACCACATCCCTGATCCTTTGTTTGGTAGCCTCGCGGTAATCTCGCCCACTTTTCGCCAACTGCTCGGTAACGTCCTGCTCTAACCACTGAAAGAACCTACCCTGTTCAGGCATGAAATGCTCAGTTCTGGGTGCATAAGCCCACTTTGCCCAGGAGCGAAATGGCTCATCAAGCTTTTCCACTGCGGCTATCACCTTGCCAGCTTCCACGGCATTGCAGATCAACAGGTTGTTGTCGAGTTTGCTCGATTGACTACCTGCTCGAAATGCTAAGGGATTAACTTCAAAACCCCTGCTGGTCAGATGAATTGCATAGGCGTCATGAATAGCCTGTCGTGCTGAGTAGAATTTCATACCGATTCTCCATATCGGGCAATGAGCACAGCATCAGCACGACCATTGTCTTTTTTTCGATGAACGTCAGCCTCTGGATAGAGGTCTAACACTTTTCCCCGGGATGCATCCTTGTGAGCTCCCATAAGTCCAGCAGAGCGTTTCCAGCGTTGGGGAGTCACATACGTCAGGGGAAAACCCATTAAACTGACAGCGGCTTCTACAGCACCATACGAACGGCCAAAGTTAAACATGGAGACTACTCCCTGCCCTGGCCTTGCTCCTACCTTTTCCAGATAAACCATCTCTACCTGATGCCGGGTATAGCCACCAAATATTTTCATCAGGCCAAAGCCGTTGACTTTCCGCTTGCTTCCTTCCGGAGAGGTGGGCATATCTTCCAGTCTGATTAATTCCTTGTTTTTGCTATCCAGAACCGCAATACCTCCCGTCAGCCCCGGATCTATTCCTATTATTATTTTCATTACTTTGCTTTCTCTGTCTTTTAATCTTTTTCTCCCGGAGAATCTTTCCGTATTACTGTGTCTGACCTTCATGCTTCCCTGCCTCATTCTCCCACTGGATATATATATATCCAGTGTGGGGAAGGTGAGGTGGCGGCTAAAGGCATCCGCTACGGTTAATCACCTGAAAAATAAGAAGTTTTGAGGAAAAGAGAGGAGCCTCAATATAAAGAATCCTCATAAGTTATTAAGAAAGGAGGCAATTGACTGTTTTTTAAACAGTACATTACCTCACCCGAGCCCTTTATTTTTTCTCTGAAATCACAGACTGACCTTTTTCAGAAATAGAGATAAACGGCGCATCCATCATCAAAAACTCACACTCTACCAAGGCATCAAATGTGCGAGACCAGTTCTTGCTGGATATGAAACCCTCCCGAAAACAGGCATCACGCAAATTCCTTGTTTCGATCCTGGCAAGGCCGGGACTTCTGTCGGCTCTAACCAGTGTCGCTTTTGCTTCACCAATCAATCTTTCCAGTGTTTGGATGACCCGCTTTTGCTTTTCCCCGATCCGAATTTCTGCCTGTAACCGGCCTTGCTCTCGAATATGTTCGCGGTTCTCTTGCTGCTTGATCTTCAGTGCATTGGCTTTATCCAGGTATTGCAGAACACAGCTGTATTGCGGCTCGCCTTCTTCGTCATTGAAGGGCAGACGCACAGAGCCAAACTGAAAGTTCATTTCATCCGGCTCATCAGCGTCCTTCATTTTTTTGGGGGTAATCTTGATTTCATCGTCTGCTTTAACCACCGCATACTCGGCATCCAGCGCACCTTTGAGCGCACTGTTACACCGGGCGCGATCTTTCGAGCCCACGCCGGTATGATGGACGATCAGTACATTGCAGCGATATTTTGAACGCAGATACTCATCAATGTGACCAATAAAGGTGCTCATTTCCCGAGTTGAATTTTCATCCGCAGGCCCGAAGTTTCTTGCCAGGGTATCAATGACAATCATGGAAGGCGTAACACCTCCAGTATCACTGACTATTTTTTCAATGCTGTCACTGACCGCCCGGGCACTGGCCAGACTGGTCAACGCAGCGGAACACTGACTGATATACAGCGGCACATTGCGCAGGTTGTAGCCATAAAAGCTCTGCCAGGCCATAAAGCGACGGGAGAGGCCATTGAAGCCTTCCCCGGCAATGTAAAAGACAGGCCCCGATTGCTTGACAGGTTTGCCATGCCAGTCCTTGCCTGTCGCCACACAGCAAGCAAGATCAATGGCTGAGAAGGATTTCCCACAACCTGGTTCTCCAAACATCAGGGAAAGGCTGTCCATTTCCAGAAAGCCCTTGATCAGCCAGTTAATTGGTTTCACGCCTTTAACCAGTTCCTCTATATGGCTAAAAGCGAACTCTGGCTTACTGCTGGGCAGTGGCTCAATAAGAATGGAGGAACCAGGGTTATTGTTGTTATGGGTGCGGGAAATGCTGGCAATGGTGGTATTCAGCTCAGCATCAGACAACGGTGGATTATTAGACTGGTTCCATTGATCCAGAATGGCTTTGACTTCTCTGAGTGAAGAATTCTGCCGGAGCAACTGGCCAGCCATACTCGCTGCTGCATTATTTCTCCCCTGTCCTTCTGCCAGATTACTTCCGTCGTGTGGTAATGGGTATTGATCCGTGGAGAACCCCAGGTCACCCGTTGGCTTCTGCAGCCTGCCCATTGAAGCCATTGATGGTGGCAATATCCACAGGCATCAGCATGGGCAGATCGTGCAGATCACTGATATCCATATACCCGTCCGTTTCCCATTGATAGAGTGTACCGTCTGCATGGGTACTGCCGGGCGCTACTACATAACCACCAATGCCGCGCAGATCGATCTTGTTTTTTCTGACTGAGTTATGAACGGGATAGTCCGGGTTGACCCGAAAGTAGTAGTGCTTGCCTTTACTGGTGGTTGCTCGCAATGGCGTCCGGGTAATGGCACCTTCTTCAATAAACTGCACCGCTTCTTTACTGTCCGCATCCACGACCACCACACCGTATCCGGTAATGATCGCCCAATTGGTATGTGGGTAGAGGTTGGTCCAGTTATCAATGGTGCTGTCGTCCGGTGCTTTATCCTGATACTGCTTCCAGCGAAACCGGGGAGCTTTTGGCCATTCGACGTTTGCTTTCTCTTTATCTCCTGAACAGCGACCGTCTACAAACCATGCAGGCGGTTCTTCAAATGGGGAACCGAGTGGCACAATAGAGAGACCGGCTTCATTCAGCTTCCACGCTTCCGTGGTGGTATTGGGAAGTGTCACATCCATATTATTGTCCTTGTGGCGATGTCCATTTTTCAGAGACAAAAGCGTCCCTGCCCGTGATCGGGTTAGTTTTTTAAAATGGGTAGAGCGTTGCGGCGGGTAGTCCATTATCGTCGTTTCATGGTCGCCTCCTGCGATTCAGACGAATAACGCCCTAAATATGTACCACCATGATACTTTAATAACAAGTACAATTGTATTATTTTGATGGTGTATCTTTTTGGTGTTGTACGGTTTAATAGAGTCATGGACATACAAGAAATAAGACGCCACAACGCCCGCTTGCTGGCCGAGAAAGGAAAAACACTGGCCAACTTTGCGGAAGTGATCGGACGCCCCGCCACTCAGGTCAGCCGGTTTATGGGCAAGAACCCGACACGCAGCATCGGCTCCAAAATTGCCCGGGAAATTGAATACGGCTTCAATAAGCCCCACGGCTGGCTGGATATCTACCACGAGACCGCCAACGACTCCCGCCAACTGAAAACCCATGGCAACCTGCTAGTCTCGGGCTATGACATTGAAGGCACCCGGAGCATTCCGGTCATTTCCTGGGTACAGGCGGGTGACTTTAACGACAATGGCAGACTGTACGCCCCAGTGGATGACACCACCGAATACACCGCCTATCACGGCCGGATCAGCAATGGTGCCTATGCTTTGATTGTTCAGGGTGACTCGATGGTCAGCCCATATCCTGGGCAAATGAGTTTTCTTCCGGGCAGCCGGGTGGTGATTGATCCCGCCCTGGAACCACAACCCGGGCAGTACGTGGTCGTTCGCCTGCCGGGAACCGATGATGTCACCTTAAAACAATTGGTGCGGGATAATGGCCAACTGTTCCTCAAACCACTGAACCCGCAATACACGACCATGCCATTCCCGGAAGACGGTCATATTTGCGGTGTCGTGGTCAGCATCAATACCAAGCTCAGTTGATACATTTCTCAATTTATCTTCCCCCCCCTCTTAGCCAGAAGGGGGTTTTGTATCAAAAAATACCTTTCCCAACTCACTGATCTTATTTCGCATTTTCATTATTTTTATAAGATGTATCTTTTTGGTATTGACATACAGATCAGTTAAGGAACATATTTGATAGCAGATGGCTGAACGGATGTACGCCATCGATTCAACAGACGAACTCACCCTGACACTGAAAAACAGGCCACTGATGCCTGCCGGGTTCGTTCGCCCTGAAGAAAGCCAATAACAAAAAGGATGACACTCTATGAAAGAAAACCCCTCCACTGCCTCGCCCCTCCCACTGGACCAACTGGCTCATGAACTGGAAGTTGCCAAACAGGCAGAAAACCAGGCCAGAGAGCAGCGCATGGCTATTGAGCAGCAGCTCTGCAAGCTGGTTGGCACTAAAGAAGAAGGCAGTTTTTCGGTCAAAGGCGATTACTACAAGGTGACCACCGTCGCCGGAATGAGCCGTGTCGTGGATTCAGAAAAATGGGCGGCCGTTCGACAACAACTGCCTGCGGATATCGCCCAATCGGTGATCCGTAGCAAACTGGAAGTTAACACCCGGCAATTGAAAAGCCTGCAACAACTGAATCCCGCCCACTACCAGCTGGTCTCCCAGGCCATTACTACCAAACCAAAGAAAGTCAGCGTCAAGTTTGAACGGCTGGAGGTTCAGTAATGGCTATTTCACTGGAATCCATCAGCCGCTCTACCGGCATCAAGGCTCCCCGGATTGTGGTTCATGGTGGCCCAGGGCTTGGTAAAACCACCCTGGCCGCCGGTGCACCGAACCCGATCTTTATCTGTACCGAAGATGGTTTGGGCAAACTGGAAGTCGACGCCTTCCCCATGATGCAGTCATTCCAGGATGTTCTGGATGCCATCACGGTTCTTTACTCATCCGACCATCACTATCAGACGCTGGTGATCGACAGTCTGGACCATCTGGAACCGATGATCTGGCAGCACCTGTGCGATACGTATGTTGGCTCAAAGGGCGAACGGTACCAGGCCATTGAAGACTTTGGTTATGGACGAGGCTTTCTGGAGGCGCTGAATCTCTGGCGCCAACTGCTGGATGGACTGGAAGCCCTGCGTAACGAAAAGGTATGGCCTTTATTCTGATCGCCCATTCCGAGATCAAACGGTTTGAGAGCCCGACCACCGACAGTTATGACCGGTACCAGATCAAGCTGCACAAACGGGCTTCTGAACTGGTGCAGGAAACCGTGGACTGCATCTTGTTCGCTGATTACAAGACCGTCATCGAAAAAGAAGAAGCCGGTTTCAATAAAACCAAAACCCGGGGTATCAGCACCGGCCAGCGTTACCTCTATACCGAAGCCAAACCTGGCTTTATCGCCAAGAATCGCTATGGACTGCCAGCAGAACTCCCCCTGGACTGACAGGCTTTCAGCGACGCTATGACCTCAAGCCACTGAATAAGGAGATTGAAATGGCACAGTTAGGTTTTAATGCAGACGACTACGATCCAACGGATGAGTTTGAGCCCCTGCCGCCCGGTGAATACCTGACCATGATCACTGAGGCCTCCCTGGATAATACCAAGTCCGGTGGCCAGATGGTGAAGCTCACCTACACGGTAATGGAAGGCCAGTTTGAAGGCCGCAAGCTCTGGTCTCAGCACAATATCGTCAACAGCAGCCCAAAAGCGGAGGAGATTGGCAGGAAAGAGATCAGCCGTATTGCCCATGCGGTTGGCCAGCCCCGGATTAACGACACCGAACAGCTGTTACAGCAGGTGATCCGAATCGCTGTTGTGTTGAAACAAGACCCGGGCTTTGGTCCAAAGAATGAAGTCAAGAAGTGGATCAGTGCCGGTGGTCAAACCATGCAGAGCGCACCTGCACCTCAGCAGCAGACACCTGCCCACAATCCGGCACCTGCCCAACAACTACCCCATCCGGCGACTCAGTACGCAGCACCGCCCTGGGGGCAGAAGTAACTCGTCATTAGTACCAAGGGGGCTTTGCCCCCTTCATTCAGGGAATGAAATTTATGTTTTTTAATTCTACGGGCACCTCCGCCCGGAAGCTCGATAGAGCAAGATTTACCAAACGACGACCTTCCAAAACAGAGAGAAAGCGAAAACGCAAAGCCCAGCGAATGGCCCGACGGTTAAACAAAAAGCAGAAATAGGCTCAGAGCCAGGGAAGGTGAAGCATTGTGAAAATCCCCGAACCCAACAAAACGACCATCAAAGCGATTATCCGGCATTATGAGGACAACCAGGGTGGTGCATTCCGGGCGCATCTGGGCGGTTCAATTATTGGTCGCCCCTGTGACCGGGCGCTCTGGTATACCTTTCGCTGGTGTACTGATGTGAAGCATGGAGGCCAACTGCTGCGACTGTTCCAAACGGGTCATCTGGCAGAAGAACGGTTTGTTGCTGATCTGCGTAATGTGGGCATCAAAGTCTTTGAAACCGATCCAGCCACTGGTAAACAGTTCAGAATCTCGGCCTGCAACGGGCATTTTGGTGGTTCATTTGATGGTGTGGGCCAGGGCTTTATCGAAGCCCCCAAAACATGGCACCTGATCGAGATGAAAACCCACAATGAGAAGTCCTTCAATAACCTGGTTAAAAAAGGTGTAGAGGAAGCCAAGCCAGAACACTTTATACAGATGCAGGTGTATATGTACCTGGCAAACCCTCAGCTGACCCGAGCCTTCTATATCGCCGTGAACAAAAATACGGATGAGCTGTATGGTGAGCGGGTTCGGCTTGATCCTGTTATTGGCAAAGCAGCCATAGAAAGCGGAATGCATTATTGCCAGCGACCGTCCTCTGAGCAAAATCAGTGAAGACCCCAGCTGGTACCTCTGCAAATTTTGCGACCATCAGGCCATCTGCCACGGACAAAAAGCCCCTGCGGTTAATTGTCGTACCTGCCTGCACAGCACACCCGTTGAAGATGGCCAGTGGCACTGCGCCCGTCATGATATGGAAATCCCGGAATCGGTTCAGATGTCAGGTTGTGAACTCCACCTCTATAACCCTTACCTCTTAGAGCAATTTGCTGAGCCCATTGATAGCGATGAGTTTTGGATACGTTATCGCCTGAAATCAACGGGCGAGGAATTCATAACTGGCACAGATAAAGGCCAGCTCTCCTCTCAGGAAATTCAGGCAGTAGAAGACAAGCGCCTGCTGACGGATGAAAAGTTGGCAGGACTGAAAACTCAGTTCGATGGAACGATTGAAAATAATCAATGAGAAGGAAAATGAGCAATGGATCATTCAAAACGCTATCGCTTTATACCAGCTAGCACACCGCCTGCGGCAGATCAAATTGACCTGATCGGCCTCAATTCAGAAAGTGGACTCTGTATCACGGATTATCAGCAAGGTAATTTCTACCCCCGGGTTACCCACTACCTGATCGAAGATACAGCACCGTTTGAGCAATATGCTCAAGCCGCTTGCGATGAAACCATCAACGACCTGGAAAAACAGTTAGAACAGTTTCAGAACCAAACCATCCAACTCCGGGACTTGTTCGCCATTGCCGCCCTGATGGCTGAGTTTACCTGTAACCGTGGCAGCGCCATTGAACCGGCGGTGAATTTTGCTTACACCATTGCGGACAAAATGCTGATGGCCAGGGAAGCTGACGACAGAAAACCAACATCCGTCGACCGTAAAGCAACAGAACGAGTGGCCAATAAGATCATCAACCAGATGAAGGGCTTCGACAATGGCTTTTGAACTCCGCTGGTACCAGCAGGAGGCCATTGATGCGATCTATCAATATTTCAGTGCTTCTCAGGGTAACCCCTTGGTCTGCGTCAGTACCGGCGGCGGCAAGTCAGTGATCATCGCTGACTTTATCCATGGGGTTTTACAGCACTGGCCAGACCAGCGCTTCCTGATTCTCTCCCATGTGAAAGAGATCATTGAGCAAAACCATGAAAAAATTGTCGCCCAATGGCCAGAAGCACCAACGGGCATTTATTCTGCAGCTATGAACTCCCGCAACACTAACGCTCAGATACTGTTTGCCAGTATCCAGAGTATTCATAAACGAGCAGAACAGTTGGACCATTTTGACTTGCTCATTATTGATGAATGTCACCTGCTCAATAGTGAAAGCTCAGAGACGATGTACTCCCGCCTGATTGCAGGCCTGCGAGAGATCAACCCTACACTGAAAATAGTCGGCTTCACCGCCACCCCTTACCGGATGAAACAGGGCTTGCTCACAGAAGGCAAGAAGCCGCTCTTTGATGAAATTGTCTATGAGACAGACATCCAGCGACTAATTGACGATGGACTTCTATCTCCCCTGCGCTCCAAGGCTGGGAAAGACAAGATTAACCTTGATGGAGTCAGAACCCGGCAAGGTGATTACCTCACCAGCGATATGGAAGCCGCAGTCAACAAGAACGATGTCACCGAAAAGGCCGTGGCTGAAATAATCCAGTATGGTAAGGAGCGTAAGGCATGGCTTATCTTCTGCGTCACTGTCGTCCATGCTGAACAGGTTAAGGAACTTCTGACAGCTGAAGGCATCAAGGCCGAATGTATCACTGGAGAAACCCCAAAAGATGACCGGGCCCAGATACTGGCGGACTATAAAGCAGGCAAGATAAAAGCCCTCACCAGTCAAGGCGTCCTGACCACCGGCTTTGACGCACCTTTAACCGATATGATTGCCCTACTCCGCGCCACCAAATCACCCGGACTTTACGTGCAGATATTAGGCCGAGGTCTGCGGATCAGCTCAGACACTGGCAAGACTGACTGTCTGGTTCTGGATTATGGCGGCAATGTCGAACGGCATGGTCCCATCGACCGAATCACCGTTGACCATATAAAAGCAGGCAAAGGCAACGGAGAGCCGCCGGTTAAGGAATGCCCGGAATGTTTTGAGCTAATCCTTGCAGGCCTGCGGGTTTGCCCTGCCTGCAACTATGAATTTCCGGAACGGGAGAAGCATGAAGCAGAAGCTTCCACCGCCGCACTGTTGGCCAACCAGGTCAAACCAGAATGGCTGGAGGTGGATGAAGTTTTCTACAGCATCCATGAAAAGTTTGGCAAGCCCCCTTCCCTGCAGGTCACCTATCGCTGTGGCTTTGACACCATTCGGGAGTGGGTCTGCTTTCAGCATGGCGGTTATGCCCGGCAGAAAGCGGTCATGTGGTGGGTAAAACGACTGGAACATGCACCAGTCCCAGAACTCACGGTGGATGCTTATCAGCACTTGACTATACAGAATGATATGAAAGAGCCCTGTCGTATCGAGGTACTTCAAGAGGGCCGATGGCATCGCATAAAAAGCTTCGACTTCACCATAAAACCCGATACGCCCAGTGCCTGGAACCATAACCCTGAAGAAAGACCAAAGCCGACTCAGAACCGTGCCTGCCGGGATGGACGTTTTTGATACGGATATCAATTTTTAAACAGGAGAAAACCATGAATACCGAACTGATGCTCTTCGCCAAGTATGAAAAGCCCTACGTGCCACTGGAAGACGTTTGCCAGGAGTTCTTTGGCATGTGTGAAAAACGGGCGAAGCTGGCTGCAGCCTCTCAAAAGCTGCCGGTTCCGGTGGTGCGTACCATGAACAGCCAGAAATCGCCGTGGATGGTGAAAATTTCAGACCTGGCAGTTTATATTGACGCCCGGCATGAGCGATACCGGAAGACGTGGGAAAAGGTCCAAGGTGTTATTTAAGGGTGTTGCCGGTCAGTAATACCGGCATTACTTTTCCCGCTCTGGAATCACAACCACCTCAATATTATTTTCCCGGCATCGCTCAATCCTTGAACAAAACCAGCCCTTGCTCTCTTTAGCTGCCAAGCTCTATACATTCAAAGCTTCGACAAAATCCTGCCTTCCCAAAATACGAACAATCAAAACCCCATCGTCAAGCTCAGAGTAATAGACAGCATGCACTCCATACACACTACGCCGATAACCTTCACGAATATGACGGATAGCAGGATAATGATTTGGGTGACGCGCGAGTGAGTTCAGATGCGTTTCCAGGCCATCCAGATAACGACTGGCTTGCTCATACCCGAAGCAATCAAGACCAAACTCAAATATTCGCTCAATATCCTGTCCGGCCTCCACCGATAGATGGTACCTAGTCATGCTTGACTCTCCGGGCTAATACACGATCCCGGATATCATCTACTGTATCGTTGCTGATCCCGCTGTTTTCACCGGCAATAAGCGCACTCCGAAGCGATTCTGTCGCCTCCTGACGCCGCCTGGCCTGACGAATCAAGTCATTCACCACTTCACTTTTACTGCCATACTCGTCGCTCTCAACCTGAGCCTGCAACCATTGGTCATTGGGTGAGGTGAGGGTAATACTTTGCCTGGCCATGGGTCATCTCCTGCCTATCCATTGTGGTGCAATATTACACCAGATTAGCACAAATGTGACCATTGGCCAGATGTCTCAGGAATGAAAGCGAAAGGTGGGAACAGGTTCATGACATGCAACATTACTGCCGGTAGATCATCTTACCGGCAAAACCCGGCTATATTTATGATCCTTCCTATATAAATTTGACCTGAAGTTTTTTTCAGCTAGAATGTACCTAAAATGGTACAAACCAATGAAAGTGATTTCTGTTCGATTCTACGCCACACAATCGGGCCATGAACCAGTGCTTGACTGGCTAAAGGCTCTAACCCGCGAAGATCGCCGGACTGTGGGGCAAGATATCAAGACTGTTGAAATCGGCTGGCCTATTGGCATGCCGGTAGTTCGAAAGCTGGATAAGGGGCTTTGGGAAGTGCGCAGTGACCTGACAGGCGGCAGAATTGCCCGTGTACTGTTTACTGTCGCTGACGGTGAAATGGTGTTACTGCACGCCTTCATTAAGAAAAGCCAAAAGACCCCGGCCAGTGATCTTGAGTTGGCGAAGTTACGGCGCAACGACGTATTGAGAAAATAAAAGGAGGCAACAATGAGCAATCCTCACATCGGAAGCAACTTTGATGACTTCCTGGCAGAAGATGGCCTATTGGCCGAATGTCAGGCTGAAGCCATGAAACGGGTTATTGCCTGGCAGATTGATGAGTACCTGAAGAAAGAAGGTGTGAACAAATCCGCTTTTGCCAAACTGCTTGGAACCAGTCGCTCACAACTGGATCGGCTGCTTGATCCAGACAATACAAGTCTGAATCTCAGAACATTGTCCCACGCGGCCGAAGTGATGGGAAAACGATTGGAACTCAGGCTGGTATAGGCTGAACCCGGCATTAACGCTTGCTTTGTCGCAAGATTGGCCATTTAAAACGTATGAGTAACCGGTGCGCTGATCTTGCGAAAAGCGGGAGGAGTATTATTGTCCATAACGATAGGGCTATTAGCGATACAGCACAATAATATCTGCGCTGTGCTCAGCCCCTTTTACAATTCCCTGCTGCCAGCGAGAATTCAGACACTCATTTCTGGCCCAATAATTCTCTTCCATTGCCTTACAAACAGCCCAGTAATCCGGTGGATTCCGATGGATCAGGTGGGTATAACGGCGCAGGTTATCCCAGGTCTTATGACCACTACGAATGGCCACCTCCGGAATACTCATTTTCTGTTCAAAGAAGCGGGAAATGCCCTCATGGCGGAAAGAGTGAAACCGCAACTCCGGGAATCCCAGCGCCTTGGTTCGCTCTGAAAATTTGGTTGATATCGACTGCGCCTTGTAAGGAAAAATCCCAGCAATTCCCGCAAAAAATAGAAAAATGAAGATTTTCCCTTAATTGTTTTATTGATTTTTTAGACACAACCAGAACCATCAGAAAAAAACTGATCAATAGGTTAATTTAAATACACTGAAGAAAATGGTTTTTTATTGGTAATTATGCCGTATCAGGGAATAAACTCCGGATGCTT
>NZ_JBLYNS010000048.1:0-33582 GCF_049310205.1 Endozoicomonas sp. ALC013
TTGCTGGAACATTTATTGGTGGCGTTGCAGCGCCAGCTATTGGAGTGGCTGTGTTATTAGGTGCTGCAGCGACAGCAGGAACGTACCTCTCTAGTTATCTCTATGATGAATTTTTTAGCTTAATAGAGAGCGACAGAAAAGCGATTATTAGTCCATCACCCATTATCGAAAATACTTCCATTGAGCCTGAAACAGTCCACTTGTTTTCTGATCAACAAGGTGGTTTTGTAAGTGTAGACTCAACAACTTTCGAGATCAAAATTCAAAGCTACGAAGATTACCTGAAGGACAATCTCAAGCCCATTCTCAGCATCCCTGAGATTAAATATATTGATAATAATGGCCAACGATTTGCTGTTATTGAGGGCCGCAATGATGGAATTGTTCTAAAGAATAACCTTCATCGTATTGCTTCAGAGAGCTTTGTTTCTTCTGATGTATTCCTTGGTATTGGTGAAAAAATCAATCTGGGTGAAAAAGGTATTTATGTCATAAAAAGTGGGGATACACTGACATCTATAGCTCATGGTAATGGGTTCAAGGTAAAAGAGCTGGTTCTTCTGAACCGCTGGTTGGCAGATAAAAGTGACCGTTTTACGTTTCACAATGGACGCTTTCTGATTCCTGAAGGCGAAGCTATCCAGAATGATACCACCATTCATCACACTATCACCGGAGACTCCGGTGATAACTACCTGGCAGATTTTGATGGTGGTAATGACACTCTGGATGGGCAATCCGGCAACGACATTATGGAGGGCGGTCAGGGCAATGACACATACATTGTTGATAGTGCTTCCGATCAGGTAATTGAACAAGCTGATGAAGGTATTGATACGGTCACATCTTCGGTCGTGTTTACACTGTCCGATCATCTTGAAAACCTTGAGCTGACCGGTGAAGCAGAGCTGGTTGGTATTGGTAATGAACTTGATAATGAAATTACCGGCAACAATGCCCGCAATACACTGAACGGCCAGGATGGCGATGATAAGCTGCTCGGTAAAGGCGGTAATGATGATCTGCTGGGTGGTGAGGGTAACGATCATCTGGATGGTGGTGATGGTGAAGATACTCTGGTCGGTAATGCTGGCAATGATGCCCTTTTGGGAGGGGCTGGCGATGATACCCTGATTGGCGCAGAAGACGATGATTCGTTGCTCGGTGGCGAAGGTGCAGACAACCTTTATGGCGGGGATGGGCGAGATATTTATCATGCAGATGATGAGGATACGATCCTCGATTCTGATGGTAATGGTGTCGTCTTGTTGCGAGGCAAGGCCCTCTCTGGTGGTTCCCGCAGACAAGATGATCCACCCAATGAATATAAAGGCGGCGGGAATACCTATTTTCTCAGTGGTAAAACCCTGACCATCAATGGCGGCTTGACCATCAATAACTTCACCAATGGCCAGTTAGGTATCCGGCTGGAAACCGAAGATGAAGAGCCGGAAGAGCCACCCGAGCACAATCCAAATGCAACAACGGTTAGAAGTTTTGATCCGCTTTCTTTCGATTTGGATGGCAGTGGTGATATTTCAACCAGTAACGTTGAATCGAGCACGGCCTTCTTTGATCTTGATGAAGATGGTATTGCCGAGAAAGTTGGATGGATTAATGCTGACGATGGCCTGCTGGTTAATGATCTGAACGACAATGGTTCGATTGATGGTATTTCTGAGTTGTTTGGTAACGCTCAGATCAATGGCTTCAAGGCGTTAAAGCGGGCTGGTGACAGCAATGATGATGGCGTGATTGACAGTAATGATGAGATTTTTTCCCGCCTGAAAGTCTGGAAGGATACTAATCAGGATGGTTTGAGCCAGGAGGATGAGCTTCATACTCTCGAATCTCTGGGAATTGAGTCCATCAATCTGGAACACGAAGAAGTCAACAAGGACAGTAACGGTAACCGTATCCTGGCGGAAGGTTCTGCGATTATCAACGGAGACGAGGCTTATGCCGCTGCATTTGACCTTCAGCTTGATAACCGTGTGACGAAAGATCCTGGCACTCATACTTTGGATCGCAGCGTTCTGGAAGATTTGCTGGAACAGAATATTGATTTACCGCTGCTCCGCGGATTTGGTTCCGTGCAGGATTTGCAATCCGTATACGCCAAAAATGATACCACACTGGAACTTGTACAATCGTTGGCAGCAGCTGATGCGGCAACCGTTTATGCGAAGTTTGACAAGGTGCTTGCGGACTGGTCGGGTTTAACCGCACTCAGGGAAAAGGCTGGGTTGAGTACTAATCGACCATTGTCTACTACTGAAAAGCTCTGGATTATGGAGAGCTTTTCTGGCATTGAAGAATTTAAAGGAACTATTGAGTTCCAGTTTGCGCAAGGTCGAAACCCTACCGTTAGACGTTTAAATTCTGGCTATCTTGATGGCCGTTTTGAGGCATTAAAGCACCATTATGCGGAACGGTTTCTGGTGCAATCGGTCATGAGCGATGCATTTAAAGGCACATTCTATTCAGTCACTAATAACCGGGTGGAAATCGCTGACAAGGAAATGCTTGAGGCATCGCTGGTTGAATACGCCAAAACTCTGAGTACGACAGATGATGCTGTTGCTTTTGCTCACATTTATAGCACCTTCCGTCATCATTTGGGTGTTAATGAGCAGGCAATGGCTGCGCAGTTGTCAGAGGTGCCAGGTGCTGCAATTTTCCATGATTTGCTAACGGGCGAAATCCAGGATGTCAGCTTCTGGAAGAAAAACCATATTGGCTCCAATGGCAACAGCTACCTGATCGGTTCTGCTGGCAACGATCGTCTGAATGGCGGCGATGGCAATGATGTGTTGGATGGCAACGGCGGTACAGATACTCTGACCGGTGGTAGTGGCAATGACGTGTACCTGTATGGCACCGGCGATGGCAATGTGACCATCAATAACTACGATACCCATACAAACCGTCGTGATGTGCTGCGCTTTAAAGAAGGTATAAAGCCCGAGTCTATTCGTGCCACTCGTTTCAATGAAAATCTTATCCTGACATTTAAAGACTCCGGGCAGCAGATCACCGTTAATCATTATTTTAATGGTGATGCTACTGGTGGTTATGCACTGGACATGATTGAGTTTGCCGGTGGTGAACAGTGGTCAGTTGATAATGTGAAGGCGTTGGTTCAAGATGGTTCGGAAGGCACTGATTATCTTTACGGTTATGCTGTGGACGATCATCTTGAGGGGCTTGCCGGTGATGATCATATCTTTGGCTACGGCGGTAATGACCAGCTTAATGGTGGGCAGGGTCATGACAGGCTTGAAGGTGGGACTGGTGATGATACCTATGTGATTGCCAAAGGTGATGGGCATGACAGGATCACTGAGCATTCGAGTGGCAGTGATACGGATCGCATTCAACTGGGTGAAGGGATTTCACCGGAGAGTGTGGTGGCTCGGCGGCAGAATACAGATCTTTTATTACACATTGGAGATGACCAGTCGGTTCGTGTTCGCAATTATTTTCTTCTTGATGCAGCAACCAATTACGCGGTTGACACGATTAACTTCGCTGATGGGACACAGTGGGATGTTGAAACCGTCAAAGCCAAAGTGCTTCTGGCTACAGACAGAAAGGACATGCTCTGGGGGTATGCTTCCGATGACCATCTGAACGGCCTCAAAGGCAATGATGTTATTTATGCTGGGGCTGGTTCTGACACCATTGTGGCTGGTGAAGATGATGACACGATACACGGTGGCTCAGGTAATGATACTTATGTGATTGCCAAAGGTGATGGGCATGACACGATCATTGAGTCTTCAAGTGGCGGTGATACCGATCGCATTCAGTTGGGTGAAGGGATTACCTCTGAAAATGTGGTGGCTCGGCGGCAGGATGCAGACCTTCTATTGCTCATTGGAGATGACCAGTCGGTTCGTGTTCGTAACTATTTTAACAGTGATGGGAGCACCAATTACGCGGTTGACACGGTTGTTTTTTCTGATGTCACACAATGGGATGTTGAAACCGTCAAAGCCAAAGTGCTGCTGGCTACAGACGGTAATGACACGCTCTGGGGGTATGCATCGGATGACCATCTGAACGGCCTCAAAGGCAATGATGTTATTTATGCTGAGGCTGGCTCTGACACCATTGTGGCTGGTGAAGATGATGACACGATACACGGTGGCTCGGGCAATGATACTTATGTGATTGCCAAAGGTGATGGGCACGACACGATCATTGAGTCTTCAAGTGGCAGTGATACCGATCGCATTCAGTTGGGTGAAGGGATTACCTCTGAAAGTGTGGTGGCTCGGCGGCAGGATGCAGACCTTCTATTGCTCATTGGAGATGACCAGTCGGTTCGCGTTCGCAGTTATTTTAACAGTGATGGGAGCACCAATTACGCGGTTGACACGATTGAGTTTGTTGATGGTACACAGTGGGATGTTGAAACCGTCAAAGCCAAAGTGCTGCTGCCCACAGACGGTAGTGACAAACTCTGGGGGTATGCAACAGATGACCACCTCAGCGGCCTTAAGGGTAATGATGTGATTTATGCCGGGGCTGGCTCTGACACCATTGTGGCTGGTGAGGGCGATGACACCATAGATGGTGGTTCTGGTAATGATACCTATGTGATTGCCAGAGGTGATGGGCACGACACGATTACTGAATATTGGCGTGGCAGCGATACGGATCGCATTCAACTGGGTGAAGAAATTTCACCGGAGAATGTTGTGGCTCGGCGGCTGGATGCAGACCTTCTCTTATATATTGGAGGTGATCAGTCGGTTCGTGTTCGCAACTACTTCAACAGTGATGCAGCAACCAATTACGCGGTTGATACGATTGATTTCGCTGATGGTACACAGTGGGATATTGAGACCGTCAAAGCCAAAGTAATGCAGGCCACAGATGGTAATGACAAGCTCTGGGGGTATGCATCGGATGATCATATCAGCGGCCTCAAGGGGGATGATGTCATTTATGGCGGGGCTGGCTCTGACACCATTGTGGCTGGTGAAGGCGACGACACGATAAATGGTGGCTCTGGCAATGATACCTATGTGATTGCCAAGGGTGATGGACATGACACGATCACCGAATCTTCAAGTGGCAGTGGTGCGGATCGCATTCAACTGGGTGAAGGAATTTCACCGGAGGGAGTGATAGCCCGCCGACAGAGCTCTGACTTGTTACTGCTCATTAATGAGACCCAAACGGTTCGTATTAACAACTACTTTCATCGTGATGCAGCAACTAATTACGCGGTTGATAAGATTGAGTTTGCTGATGGTACACAGTGGGATGTTCAAACTGTGAAAGCCAAAGTGCTTCTGGGCACAGACGGTAATGACAAACTCTTGGGCTATGCATCGAATGACCGCCTTGAAGGCAGAGAGGGCGATGACTCCCTCCATGGCCGAGCTGGTAATGATTATCTTGATGGCGGCAACAATGATGATCGTCTCTATGGTGATGCCGGCAATGACCAGCTTTACGGCGGTGAAGGGGACGACTACCTCGATGGTGGCCAGAATGATGACCAGTTAACTGGTGGTACAGGTAATGACCGACTCCATGGTGGTTATGGAAATGACTCGCTGGCCGGTGGCAAGGGAGATGACAACCTGAGTGGCGGTCATGGGGCTGATGATTACCACTTTGCCCAGGGCGATGGAAAGGATGAGATTTGGGACAACTATGAGGAGCAGACGCGTATATTACTGACAGGTCTTGATCTGGATCAGATCACTTTCCGCCGGGTGGATGATGACCTGACTTTGACCTTCCGTGACAGTGCAGAAGATAAAATAACGCTCAAGTATTTCTTTGTTAACGACCTGCCATCGAGTGACCTGACTCTGATTGGCCCTGATGAAGATACTCGGGTTCTGGATAAAACAGCGATTAACTTAAAAACACTGGAAGGCACCGGCCTTGATGATGTGATTGAGGGCAATAATCTGGTGAATCAGGTGGCTGCTCTCGATGGTAATGACCATGTGCTGGGTTATGGTGGAGATGACGTTATCAGTGGTGGTGAAGGTCAGGATCGTCTTCAGGGCGGTTTTGGTAATGACATACTTGTCGGTGATGGTGGTGACGATTCCCTTGAAGGCGAAGCCGGTGCTGATCAACTAACCGGTGGCTTGGGTAATGACACCCTGACCGGCGGTGAAGGTGCTGACACTTATCATTTTGCTGCGGGAGACGGGCAGGATGTGATTCATAATTACGATAGTGACGGCGCAGATACCATTCAGTTTGCGGAGAGTGTTTCACCGGATAGTGTTGCGGTATCAAGGGCTGGTGATGATCTGTTGCTCAGTTACGGCGAGCGTGATCAGGTGACTGTTTCCCGGTTCTTCCAGGATGAAGGGCATTCCAGATACGCTCTGGATACGGTGACGTTTGCTGATGGCACCGTCTGGAACAAAGAGTTCCTGCTGGATAAAGCACTGCTTGGCGATGGTGGCGATAACCTGCTTCGAGGTTATAAGACAGACGATGCGCTTTCCGGTGACGCGGGTAACGATACTCTGGTCGGTAATGCGGGTGATGATAGCCTGCGTGGTGGTACTGGCAACGACCAGCTGGAAGGGGGCGTTGGCGATGACACCTACCATTTTGCAGCCGGTGATGGCAATGATGTTATTGAAGATAGTGCTGGCATTGATACCCTGATCTTTGAAGACCTGAACGACGATGATGTGTTACTTCGTCGACAGGGCGATGATCTGGTCATTAGCCGTCATGCAGACAGTAATGACAGTGTTCGTATCCTCAATCACTTTACCGACCAGGCGGGTGTTGTCAGCCTTGGTGCCATTAATGTCATTACATTTGCCAATGGCACCCGCTGGAATACAGACGACATTCTGGTTCAGTCGGTCAAAGGCACTGAAGCTGATGATCAGATTCTTGCCCATGCTGAGAATGATGCGATCACCTCGTTGAGTGGAGATGATGTGGTTCATGGTCAGGGAGGCCATGATCAGATCGACGGCGGTGACGGAGCAGATACGCTTTACGGTGAAAGCGGCCGGGATGTTCTGTTGGGTGGTCAGGGCGATGACCGTCTTGAAGGTGGAGGTGACGATGACCGCCTGGAAGGTGGTGAAGGTGTCGATACCCTGTTCGGCCAGGACGGTAATGATCATCTTCTCGGTGGTGATCAGAATGACGACCTCAGCGGTGGCGACGGCGATGACCAGCTCTTTGGTGACGGTGGCAATGACACGCTGAACGGTGACTGGGGTGATGACACCCTATGTGGCGGCACTGGCGATGATGTGCTCACCGACCACACCGGTAATAACACCCTGCGTGGTGGTGAAGGTAACGACAAATTATCTGGCCGTGGTGATCTGTTTGGTAACGATGGTGACGACACCCTGGAAGGCAGTGGTCTTTTAGTGGGTGGCGACGGTCAGGATGTGCTGACTGGCCAGAGTGGCAGTACCCTGAAGGGGGATGCAGGTAACGATACCCTGATTGTGGACAGCCAGCCCTGGGAAAGAGGTGTTCTGAGTACCCTGGAAGGTGGCGCAGGTGATGACACTATTTATGGTGGTTTCACCGATGACCTGTACTTGTTTAATTTGGGTGACGGTGCTGACCGGATGATTGAACGGCGCCTGGGCGAAGCTTATAGCAATTATGACGCCTCTTTTGATGTGCTTCGTTTTGGTGAAGGCATTGCCGCCATTGATCTTTCCTATGCCCGTCGAGGGGATCATATGGTCATCAGCCACAGTAACGGCAGTGACCAGATCACCATTGAGAATTGGTTCCGGGAGCCTACCGAGCACTTCAAAATCAATAGTTTTGAGTTTGCCGATGGCACCATCTTATCCGATGCCGACCTTGAAGAGCAGGTAGTAACTTATGGAACTGACGGTAGCGATCAGACCATGATTGGCTACCGTGATCATCATGATGAAATCCATGCCGGTGCCGGAGACGATAAAGTCTGGGGACGTGCCGGTAATGATGTGATTCATGGCGATGCCGGTGATGATTACCTGGACGGTGAAAGCGGTGATGATCGTTTATTCGGTGGTGATGGTAATGACCAGCTTCGTGGAGAGGGCGGCAACGACACCTTGATAGGCGGCGCGGGTCGGGACACTTACGTCTGGGCTGTGGGTGATGGCGCGGATGTTATTGATAACCGTGGCGGACAAGGACTGTTGTTGCTTCAGGGTGGTGCAACCCCGGAGTCTTTGGACTTCAGCCGTGATGGGGATGACCTGCTGATTGCCATGAAAGATCAGACAGGTCAGTCCATCCGCATAAAGAACCACTTCCTTGGCGGTGACTGGGCACTGGATGGTGTACAGCCAGATGGTGGCTTTATGATCACCACCAACAAGATCAATCAGCTGGTTGCCGGGGGCAGTGATCCGGACTTTGCTTCAGTGGTGAAAGGCACTAACGACGGTGATCGTCTGGTTGGTAGTGCAAACAATGATAAGGTTCTGGGTGAAGGTGGTGATGACACCCTGTTCGGAATGTCCGGCAATGACCGGCTGGAAGGTAGTGATGGAAACGATCGCCTGATGGGTGGTAATGGTTCTGGTCAGGGGTCTGGTGATGATGTCCTTGCCGGCGGTGCTGGAAATGACGTTCTAAACGGCGAAGATGGCAACGACACCCTGAATGGTGGTGTCGGTGATGACCACTACTATTATCAGGCCGGAGACGGTGTAGATACCATTGATGCCACGGGTGGCGGTACCGACTGGGTGCTTTTCAATGGCGGTATCAGCCGTGACCGGATCAGCTTCCATAAGGATGGCAATGATCTGGTCATGCTTCTGGATAATGATCTGAAGCAACAGCTGCGGGTGAAAGATCACTTCCTTGGTGGTGAGAAAGCCATCAGCTATGTGCAACCTTCTGACGGTGGCTATGCTATCCCGGCCTCAAGCTTTGCGTCGTTACTGACGGCTCTCCCGGGCGGTGGTGATGGCAGCGGAGGTGAGACTGGCAACGGTAATGGTGATGAATCGGGAGATAACTCTGGTGGCAGTTCCGGTGGGGGTAACCAGGATGGAGAGACCGGTGAGCCAACCGAGCCAGGACTGGGCGGTGACGATGTCATCACAGGGACCGCTGCCAATGAAGTGCTGCTGGGCGGTGCCGGTAATGACACATTGATTGGCGGAGCTGGCAACGATCATCTGATTGGCGGTCAGGGAGATGATATCTATCACTTCTCCAGTGGACAGGATGTGGTGGATAACACGGGTGGTGGTACCGACAAAGTGCACTTTGTAAATGGTATCACCTTTAACCAGGTAGCCTCTGGCCTGTCCAAAATGGGCGATGACCTGATTCTCAAGGTGAATGGCGGCCCGGATCAGATCACCCTCAAGAAATTCTTCCTGGGCGGTGAACATCTGATCGACAGCTTCACGTTTGCTACTGGTGGTCAGATCACGGCAGCCCGGATTTTTGCTGCCTTTGGTCTGGCCATTCCAACCCCTTCTGAAAACAGTCTTAATGAGGTTGATGGCACAGCCGGTGATGACGCATCGTTAGCGGGTACAACCAACGTTGATCACATCCGTGGATTTAATGGCGATGATCAGCTATCCGGGGATGGCGGTGATGATCTTCTGGAGGGCGGAAATGGTCACGATACCCTGAATGGACAGGCTGGAAATGACACTCTGAAAGGTGGACGTGGTAACGATACCTATGTGTTTACTGCCGGAGATGGTCAGGACGTTATCAACAATGCTGGCGGTGGTAATGATACGCTGTTGTTTGAAGGTATCAGCTTTAACCAGGTAGCCTCAGGCCTCAGCCGTTTTGGTAGTGACCTGATTCTCAATATTCAGGGTGGGACTGATACGGTTACGCTGAAAGACTGGTTCCTGGGTGGTGATAACGTAGTGGATACCATTCGGTTTGCCAGTGGCGGTCAGATTACCGCAGATCAGATATTCGGTGCTTTTGGTGGCACTAACCCTGATACCAATGGTTCACCGGACTACCAGAACGTTCCGGACGAACGGGGTTATGCCACGATTCTGAACGGCCAGGCTGGTGATCAGATCATTCTTGGCTCTTCCGATGCTGAAATGCTGGATGGTGGAGCCGGCGATGATCATCTTCATGGCAACGTTGGCAATGACTATCTGATGGGGGGTGATGGAAATGATACCTACCATTTCACAACAGGTGGTGGTGCTGACACGATCAATAACCTGTCCAATTCAGCAGTGGATCAGGATGTACTGCAGCTGTTGGGCATTGAAGAAGAAAACCTCTGGTTTACCCGCTCCGGTGACCATCTGCTGATTGATGTTATCGGTTCTGATGATCAGATTACGGTACAGGACTGGTACAGCAATGATGCCCAAAAGTTGGATAAAATCCGCACGGGCGATGCTGTGTTGCTGGCCAACAAGGTGGAGAACTTGGTCAATGCCATGGCTGGGTTTGATGCACCGCCAGCTGGTGAAGCTCAGCTGCCACAGAACGTTCGCGATCAGGTTACTCCGGTGATTGCTGCCAGTTGGCAGACGACCGTGAGTTAAGGTTTACACCTTATATTCACGATGAAATGAAGGCAGCACTGGGTAACTGGTGCTGCCTTTTTGGTTTTGGGGTACGAGCAGGTTACAGCGGGTTAAACTTGCTGTTACAAATTTTTTCTGAATGGACACATTGCAGCACGGTGTGCCATCAGCAGTAGGGGGGGGCACTTTTGAACAGCAGGCCGATCCATTTTGGACAGTGCCACTAGTCTATTCTTCCAGAATACTCGTAAAGACCGTCTGATCCGGCATATTCCGTAAAGCCACATCGTTTGCACCCGCCTCAAGAATGATATGAGCGAGCTTATGCGCCAGGTGCATATTCAGACGATCAAAGTTAATGATGACAACGGAGCAGCGCCACAGGCCAGTAAAAATACTCAGCCTGATTCAACTCCGGTAATACCAGGTGATTGAATAGCCCCGCAGAACTGTCTTTTCGAGAAGCAGCCCAACACTCGGGAGCCCCTGCATACAACATCAGGAGCCGAGTATCAGGAATCACCAAGTTTCGGAAATGAGCAGGAATCGATTTTTTATCCATTGATATCATCTGGCTCATTCAACGTCAGTTCAGCCAATGAACGTACCTGGGTAAAACTGTCCATCCACTCATCAAGACTTTCTTTCAGGTAGATCACCTTACGACCAATTTTTATGAATGCTGGGCCAGAAATACCATTCACCTGGCCATCTGTCCGATAATGATCAATCAGTGATTTTGAAAAACCTGTATAGTTCGACGCCTGCTCCGGGGTAAAACCTCGTTTGATTGCGTCCTGCTCAAAAACTTTTTTTGCCATAAGCCGTATCCTTGCTGTGAGTGCAAAGATAGAAAACCATAGAAAGAAACCACCAAACAGGGAGCGGACTTTCTGAAGAAGGGGGCGGACTTAGGTGAATAGCCCAGTCAGTAAGGGGTCAGAGAGAGATGAACAAATTTAACTTTTGGGTGCCCCCATCTTCCAGTTGACCATTGTTAGAATTCGATCGACAGCCTTTCCACTCAAGTGATTATGGTGCTGTTTTAAATATCCTCTCATCACCTCTTTTTGCGATTTCTTCCGTACTTCTTGTCCATGAAACTCATACCAAAGGTCAACAGCGATAACCAATTCTTCTTGGTATGCCGGAAGTGAAGAATCTCTGAAGAGGCAGGCCAGAGCCAATTCTTTTTCCAGCTCTTCCACTCTCAACTTCAGAGTTTTATTTTCCGTGGCTGTCTGAGTGGATGACGCTATTTGTTCAACAACTCGCCCAGAAACAACTGAAGGATGAAAAGGCAGTAAAAACTCTGGAAATATTCCTCTCTCGCAACAGTATTTCTGTAACTCAAGTTTGGTGATCAATATCGACTCACGAGTCACTCCATCCCAAGCTAAATAGCTATGAAAACTCAGTTCGGTCCTACCTTCTTTATGTCGATTCAGTATTGTCGAGTAGTTTTTTTGCGCTTCCTTAAATCTTCCCAGCCAATGATTACCAAGCAAATAGTCTTCTCGTCCACGATGGATAGTCCCCAATCTAGATTGTCGAATACTATCAGACTCCCTTTCCTGTTCCCGATACCAGTCCACAAACTCATCGAAACTGCCAGCAGTCTCAATCCCAGCCAATAGCAGGCAGGAATGTTCAAGTTCTTGACCTACATTTAACTCTTCTTCATCCGTAAACCGTAATTGAACAGTCATCACATACGTCCTTGTTGCAACATATAGCAACCAATAACCTGCCATTACGAATTATTTTTGGCAATAACCAACTTCGGGATGACTGCAAATTCTCAAAGACTAAAACTGAAATGTATAAATACGAGACCAACATCGATTTATGGCAAGGTTCGGCAGCAAAACGGCTGAACAAGTCTCAAATAAAGTGCATTATCCGCATGGATTAAAAGCTTTCAAAATGTACACTCGGCATCATCAAACCACTGTTTCAGAGCCACAAATTTGAACATCAGCCGTCAACTAACATTCATAGTTATTCTCGGATTAACCATTGCCTCTACAGGATGTACATCCGTAGCCCGGAAGGTTGGAGAACTTCAAATCGCTGTATACGAAACCTATTACAATGCTTTTGACCAGATGGCACGTAATGGAGCTGAAGAAAGCTGTCAGAAGCAGCAGGAAGAATCATCAGGGCAAATGGATTCTCTTGCCTACGAACAGTGTCTGGCCTCTGAATATCAGCAACAGATGGATTTCTATGTCAGTACCATGAATCGAGGTATTCAGAACTCATCTGCCAGAAGGGCGACACAGTCCAGCTACGGCACCAAAGTCTACCGAGCAGACGAATGCATTGGGTCTATAGTGAACGGCGTGTGTCACGGCTCTATTCTGCCCAAAACAGCGAATCATCCAACCTGCTATGGTCAGATGATTAATGGTCAGTGTACGGGGCCAATGTTTTAAGAAGAGCAAGCTGTAAGCCAATATCAAGCAGCCGGTTGAAGAAAAAACCTGGCATCAAGCCTTCTCAGCAGGGTAAATGTGCTCATGTACTGCACATCAAACTGGTTGCAGATATTCGGTATTTTTACTTTCTTGCTGTTTGCAGGTACCAGTGCTTCATGGGTAACCAGTACCGCCCCTGTTACCTTTGCTTTGGCCACCAGCCATGGGTCAGCGACATTGAGAAAAGGCGCAAAGTGCTTCTCTTCATAGTTTTGAACGACATAATTGGCGATTTCCGTATAGATTTCCTGTGTCTGCTGATCATCAACAGGCAGAAAAAAATCCGGTTCATTTCGTCCTTTAACCCAGGAACTCAACTCGTCTTCCTGCTTTTTCAACTCTCTGGCGACTTCACTGATACTGCCTATACGGCCCAGGCCATTCTCCCGCTCAAGCCAATCCCAATACCCGGGACAGATGTCCATAGCATAGTATTGGTTTTTCGCCTGGATAAACGTGTTCGCGTCCAAAAGGTATTGCATCAACAGCTCACCCTACATTAAGAGACTATCCATTCAGAGACTTGGCAAAATCGTTGAGAGTACTGATCTTATTGATATTCAAAAGCCGGGAAGCATCCCTGAGTAACAAGCGCCCTTCCATTGCAGCCCCCACAACAGCCGTAGAAAAAAGAACGCCATTGCGTGTTTTCAGGTTCAGATTAAAAGAACCACCACCGCCTTTTTGATTCCGGAACTTTTTCAGCTCAGCATGATAAAAGTCCAGATACTCCTCGCGGGGAATCAGACCAAGATCATAGGCACGACGTGCCAACACCATGGGGCTGACCTTATAAACCTTTTTTAAATCCGCACAGTTTTCCACCAGGCTGCGCTTTGCCTGCCAGTCATTCACAAACTCTTTACCAGGCACCAGAAACTCAGCAGCAACCCGATTACAAAATGCCTCTTCCTTCCTCTGGTGACCTCGTTCAGAAAAATCATCCAGCGGAACATTAGAAATACCACTGTTACCCACCCACAAATGGGCAAGTTCATGAACCAGGGTAAACAGCCGCGCGGCAGGTGCATCGGCCGCATTGATAAAGATCAGCGGGGCATAATCATCACTGATGGCAAACCCCCGAAACTCTTCCACAGACAGTTTTCTATTAGAACTACTGCCGACAATGCCGCTTCGCATCACCAGAATGCCCACGGCTTCCGCCCTTTCAATCAGCAAGCTCAGGTATTGCTCCCAGTTCCGGGCACCTTTCCGTAAAGCGGCCGTTACACCCAACGTACGAGCGATATCCTCAGCCACACTGGCAGCGTCGTCATTCAAAGAACAGCGGCCTATAAACTCAACTTTGTCATTCCCGTTTTCAATCTGGTACTCCCGAAACCACTCTTGCTTGAGCAGCACATTATTCAGGAGATCACGGAAATTCTGCCCCAGCTCAGGGGATACCCGACTGCCCACGGTACGCAGGTCAGGTATGGGCAAAGGAGCTTCAGGAGGCTCTTTAAGAAACAGATAACCGAAAGGAATCCGGAGGTGGCTTGCCAGCTTCTGAGCCTGGGAAAAACTGGGCCGACTTTTGCCCTGTTCCCACTCAAGCAGCTTTTCGGGCTTCTGTTTTAACTTTCCCGCCAGATCAGCAGGAGCCATCCCGGCACGCTCTCGCGCCCAGTGGACAATCTCCGGATTGATCATGGCTTCGTTCATTATTGAGGTCCATTCTGTAATCGTGGGGATAATATCATTATGGATTACCCATCGGTAGCATGAAGGCCTGGTTTAATGCCCCCAGCTAGCTAACGAGGGAAAACCACGGTTGCCTTCCCATCCTCCTGATATGTACCTCTCTGTGTATACTTTACCAACCGATCAGAATATTGCTCTCGACTTAACAAATTAAGATCATGGGTTTCTGATGGGCCACCCTTAACGCTCTGAATCGTTCTTACGTTTTTGCAACAACTGCTTTTCCAGATGTTCAAGAGCTTCCATTTCTTTTCTGTCGGCTTCCAGAGCCTCAGCCTGATTACGCTGAGTATTGAACTGGTCATAACGCTCACCCGCTATTTTTTCCATACTCTTGCGGCTGACTTGTCCTGCATTGCTCAGTAATGGCTGTTCATTAAAAGTCATAAAATTATTGATATAATCACGCCAGCTGGCCAGCGTGAGATGCTGTTTTTGTTTTGCTCTCAGCTCGGCAAAATCAAAAAACATCGACACCAGACGATTCAAGTGATCCAGCTCTTCTGCATTCAAATAGTTCTTGGCAATCACCACATCGGCTTTTCTGACCCTGTCACCTGCAAAGCTCATTAGCCCCATATTGGGTTGATCCGGGTTCGAGCGTTCAACAATCAGCTCAGCCGCCGTATGACCCGTGACCGCAAAAAACAGTTTGTTCTGAACTTCGGAGAACAGTCGTTGCGTATCTTTTTCATTAGCTCGATAGTCTTCCGCCAGCGAACAAATCTCGCACTTTCTGATAAAAACGAAGCTCTGAAGAGCGAATGTCCCGAATACGCTCCAGCAACTCATCAAAATAGTCCCACCGGGGTTGCTTCAGGCGTTCATCATCCATAACAAACCCTTTCACCATATACTCACCCAAAGTGCGGGTTGCCCATTGACGGAACTGGGTGCCACGTATTGATCGGACACGGTACCCCACAGCAAGAATCATGGGGAGAGCGTAGTGGACAACAGAGCGCTGAACCTTTCTCGTTCCTTCTTGTTGAACTGTCAAGTATTCCTTGACAGTTGCCTCTGCCTGCAACTCTCCCTCTGTCAGAATATGGTTCACGTGCAGGCTGATATTCTGCTTGACTGAAACAAATCGGCCAGTTCAAGCTGACTCAGCCATACCTGCCCCTCAAGCGTTTTAAGAACAAATCGGGCCTCTCCATCGTCTGTGGTATAAAGGATCAGGTCGTTATCAGCCATTCATGATTCTCCGGTGTTTAACTATGGCATCTGCTTTAAGTTCGTCGTACTGGAACGTCATATCGGTAGTCAGTTGTTACTGATTCATTCCCCTGCTTTAGAGCCTTCCGTATCTGAATATACCGTGTCGCATAGTACAGTAGGCATTCCCACGGAGACCGTGGGAACGAGTTCAACGAGTTTTAGTCAGAGTTCTCCTGCGAAGGCTTTTTGACTCAACGCATCAAATAAAGCCAAATCACCTTGGCTATACTTCTGTGTTAACTCCCCCTTTTTGAATAAGATCTCTCTGAATTTAATCTGCTGGGTCACCTCGGGAACATAAACTTCAATGTTCTTTAGCTTGGTCACATTAATTCCTGCCATAATTGCCCCAGAGCTGATTAGTGAAATCTGGTGACTGACATCCCTGCTCAGCTTCAATTGCCAAGATAAAAAATAGGGATCAATGATGGATTCATCTACGCGAATACGAAGAAGATCTGAATGCATGATCCCTTCAGGCATGTGTTCCGGATATACATGACAATTCCCAACGGTTCCTTTTCGAGTCATAACGATATCGTCGGGTCTAATGGAATAGGCTTTCAGCGCTATAGCTTTAGGAGCTGAGAGGTACTCATCAGTTTCTACTTTAAAATCACGGTTAACATGTTTAATTCCCCACAGTGGAACTCCTTCTGCAAGGTACTCATGTTTACCTAACTGGGTGCCAAATGGACCACACTTGATCCCATCGTTCACACTTAAAGAATCAAGCGACACTCGTTGATAATCATAGGGATTGAAAGCCAGATCGCCAAACATATCCAGGAAGACGCTGCGGAGGAAGTCGTCAGCAAGGGCAATGGCCTGCTGGCGTTTCTGGCGTAGCTGGTCGGCTTTATCCAGTATGGCGGCAATGCGTTTTTGTTCGGAAAGTGGTGGTAATGGGATTTCTAAATTTTTCAAAAAGTTAGTCGGTACCCGTTTCTGCCCAGCACTACCAGACATATTCCGCTCACCCAAGTGTCTGAACTTTGGATTCCACAACAGATAAAACAGATACTTGCCATCCAGCTTTTCAGGCTCCGGCCTAAGAACATGAAACTCTGTAGAGCCAAAACCAACTCTGGTATTTAGTTTATCCAGATAAGCTGCTTTACCATTTTCAAAGCACGGCGTTATTTTGGCTAGAACGACATCGTTTCGCTCAAAATATGTGAACCCTTTTTTGGTTTCATCAAGTATGCGAGGCTCTTGGTTCAGGAGTCGACCATCCTCAGAGACAGAAGCCATTGCCAGAAAGGTAACCTCTTGAGAACCATCAATATCTTTTGGACAGCGAGGGTTAACTACTGAAACGTCGCTCAGCTTCACCAAAGGCCAGCTCACAACATCCCCTCCAGCTCCACCAGCTCCTGCTGAATTTCCCTTTCAAGAACCTTCAGCCGTGCCAGTATCTCTTTGGGCGGTTCATACTGCTCTTCCTGATACACTACCTCTTTATACCGATTGATGGAAAGATCGTATTTATTGGCCTTCAGATCAGCTCGAGGTACGACAAATGCCTTATTCGTACGGTCCTGCCAGTCACTGTCGCCAATACCATCTTGGAACTGCTGATCCAGTTGTGCCTTCAGCTTCTGCCCCATAAAGGCATCCACCGGCCGCCCTTTGCCCTGGCGATACTGCTTCCAACTGGCAATTAGATGCGGCAGGTCATTTTTGGCAATCGGTGTCCGTTTATCATCCAGACTATAACCGTCGTTTGCCAGGTCATAGAACCAGACGTCATCGGTCTCTCCACCCTTGGTAAAAATCAGAATCGCCGTGGCCACACCGGCATAAGGCTTAAACACACCGGAAGGCAGGTTGACCACCGCCTCCAACTGGTTTTCTTCCACCAGCTTTTCCCGCAGGCTCTGGTGTGCCTTGCTGGAACCGAACAGCACTCCCTGGGGTACAACCGTGGCACTGCGACCACCCACTTTCAGCATTTGCAGAATACGGGCGCAGAACAGCAGCTCGGTCTTTTTGGTTTTCACAGTTTTCAGCAATACCGGGTCAATGTCTTCTTCATCCAGTGTGCCGGTAAAGGGCGGGTTGGCCAGAATCAGATGAAACGCATTGTGGGAGGCTTCCGGGAATTTGTCGCTGAAACCCTGGCTCATGGTGTCCTGGTAGTGGATATCCGGCTCGTCCACCCCGTGCATAATCAGGTTCATGGCGGCAATGCGCAGCATGGTGGAGTCAAAGTCATAACCGTGGAACATGTCGTAGTCCACATGGTTCCGGTATTCATTCAGCAGATCACCGGAATAGACATACTGTGCTTCGGGTTCGCCCTTCTGATTAATAACCATCTCTTTATGGACGGAATCCAGGGAACTGTATTTTTCCAGCAGGTATTCGTAACTGGACGACAGAAAACCACCGGTCCCACAGGCAGGGTCACAGATACGCTCATGACGGGCCGGGTTAGGCTCCATCATCTCCACCATGGCCCGGATGATATGACGTGGGGTACGGAACTGCCCGTTGATGCCCGCCGTGGTCAGTTTACTCAGCAGGTATTCGTACAGATCACCCTTGGTGTCCCCCCGGTCCAGCGGTAACTGTTTGATCATCTCTACTGCTTTTACCAGCAAGCTGGGCTTAACGATTTCCAGCCGGGCATCCTTCATAAAGTTACCGAGCAGCGAGCCTTTCTCACTCAGCGTTCTGAAGTGACGAAATACCTCATCCCGCACCAGCTCCATCATTTCATCAGCACCCAGGTTGGCAAAATGGCTGAACCGGTAATCCTGCTCATGGGCAGCAAAGCGGGGCTTGAAGTCTACCCCTGCCAGCGCCTTACGCTGCTCGTCCTTGCTCTCCTGCATATCCAGCATGCGGGAGTACATCAGGTAGGTGATCTGTTCAATCACAGTAAGCGGGTTGGTGATACCGCCCACCCAGAACTCTTCCCAGAGCTTGTCGATTTTGCTTTTCAGATCGCCGGTGATCATGGGTGATGCCTATTTCACTTTAAAGGGGGTAGAAAATGGTGGGAGTATACGGATTTTGGTTTGTAATTTCCCGACATCCTGTTTCACAGGGCCAGAGATGAATCTTACCTGGATGGGTTAAGCCAATAATGCAGTATTGTACTGGTCAAAGATACGTAGCGTCTTGAGTTTGGCACCAAGTTACAGGCGAAGGCATAGAAGCCCACTGTTTTCTTCAGCCAGAAACTGGTTGATGCAATCCTGATTATCCATAATCAGAGACTGTACCGCAGCCAGTCGAGCATTCCCGATCTGAATATGGATGACTTTAGGAGGAGGGCCAAGGCGGCTCCAGTAATCGACAAAATCCCGGTCTTTAGTCACAATTGCCAGATCCTGGTGTTTCGCATAGTCCCAAACGCTCTGATCTGAAGCACCTTCCCCCAAAGTCGCTACCCTTGAAACGGCAACCGCTCCCCTGAACGGCTTGCTGACCATCCTCGTCAGCTTATATGACAGGTTTTCATCAAACAGCAGCACTACGCAGCATTCCCTTTCGGCAGGTGGCTCGCTGCATATTCCAGCGCTGCCCGGATCCTGGTTTCATCCAGGCTGGGAAAATCAGAAATAATCTCCCCATAGGTCATGCCTGAACCCAACATTTCCAAAATGCTTTCCACTGTAATCCGGGTACCTTTGATGCAGGGTTTGCCTCTCATTACATCGGGCTTACACTCTACCAAGATATTACCGTTAATCACTTGCCATCTCCTTTCGCCGTGATTTATTCCTGACCTATTCTAGTCTTGCAATGGCTCAATCGCCATTACTCTATACAGGGCTCAGGTTGTTGCCTTGCCAATATCAACCGATACCCCATCCACAATGGCTTTAATGGCCATCACCTGATCCATATCCGGGAACAGGCCGGTAATGCCTTCACCATGGATGCGGGTAAAGGGCTGATCAAACAGTTGCGCCATTTCGATGGTGCCGTAATCCCGTATGTGGTTTTTCAGCAAATCCAGAAAGCGAATCTGCTGGCTGCTTAGATTGTATTGAGCGGCAAAACCGGCAAATTTTTCGGCTACAGCCTGGCTCTCCATACCAATCAGGGTTCGCAGAATCTGATCCAGCCCCGCAGAGGCTTCGGGGTAGAACTCTTTCAGTACCCGGATATCCACATTCGGATTCTGAACCAGCACCAGTTTTGCCAGTTCATCCAGCTCTTTTGACTGTACCGGTTCTCCCCGGCGGATTTTCATCAACACAGGGTTACTGGTAAAGAGCGGCTCCAGAGCGCCCTGAACCTGCTGACGGTAGAGCTTAAAGTCCACCGACTTGATATTGGTCTCCCGCCGTTTGACCTCGTACTTGCCCTGGTCTTCACGGATATCCGTTTCCACGGGGGGTGTGGGTGGCGGAGTTACGTCGCCCTCCATCAGGTACATGATCCCCCTGAGGCGGGTACGGGCATGTTCCAGTTCGGCAAAGCTGGCGTTGTGCCACCAGTCCAGGTCCCGTAGCTGGTTAATGATGTCACCCTGCTGCTGGACCTGAGCCAGATGCGGGGGTAGCTGATCCAGTTTCTGGGTAACGATGGACCACTGTTTTTCCAGTCCGCTTTTGTTGGTGTACAGGGCAGTCTGGGCGGTAATCATATCCAGATCAAAACGCATGGCATTCCCCTGCCCCCTGACATCCACCCACTGCATCAGAGGACCGATGTCATCCAGCAGTTGCTGCTGGGTTTGGGGAGCAAACTGTTCCAACCGTTTCAGGTCACTCAGCCGGGCACGGATCTGCCACTTTTCCTGAACGGCAATGGATTTTTCATCCAGTGCAGACACCTGCTCATGAAGCTGTTTGGCAATGATGGCCAGACTGCCCTGTTCAAACTTTTTCTGTGCCGCTTTGGCCAGTTCGACCCAGGCTTCCAGACGTTTCTGTGCCAGTGGCTTGCCGGTGGTTGGCTGCACCTCGGGCGGCTCCTGCTCGAAGTACTCGAAGTTGGCCCAGTGGTCGAAGATACGGAATTTGTCCTTGTCTTTCCCTGCCCCGTACAGGTCTTTGCAAAGGCGAGTCCCCCGGCCAATCATCTGCCAGAATTTCACCTTGGACTTCACCGGCTTGGCAAACACCAGGTTGACCACTTCCGGCACATCAATACCGGTGTCGAGCATGTCCACCGAAATAGCAATGGTCAGCTCTTTGTTGGTGCTAAGATCACCGCCTTTAAAATCTTCAATGAGTTGTTCTGCCCTCGGGTTATAGTTATCGATGACCTGACAGAACTTACCGGCAAACTGCGGATACATCTCATCAAAAACGCTTTGCAGCAGAACCGCATGCTGATGGTTGCGGGCAAAGACAATACTTTTGCCCGGAAGCTGTTCATCCCGGTCCCGGATACCATGCTCCATCAGGTTGCGCATAATGGCCCGATTGGTGTCCCGATTATAGATCGCCTTATCAATGACCTTGGCATCAAATTCCAGGGTGTTCGGGTCGATGCCCTGCGCTTCCAGTTGGGCAATCTGTTCATTGCTGAGGTTGTCTTTTTTAATACCCTCACGGAGGAATTGCGTGGTGTGGGTAATGACCTCAAAGGGCACCAGATGATTGTCGTTTATCGCCGCTTCCAGTGAGTATTCATAGGTGGGTATACGGCCTTCGCAACCAAACAGGCCGTAGGTGGTGTGGCCGATCATATCCACGGGCGTTGCGGTCAGGCCAACCTGAAGGGCATCGAAGTATTTAAACAGGTCCCCGTAAACGTTATAGATGGAACGATGGGATTCATCCGCAATGATCAGGTCAAAATAGCCCACATCGTACCGATCCATAATGTTCATCATTCCGGGATAGGTAGAGATGAAGATGCGGGAGGTGTCCTGGTACTTTTTATCCGTTCGACCTACCACATAGATAGGGTCACGGATGAATTCATTAAATGCATTCCGTGCCTGCTTACGTAGCTCTTTTCGGTCACAGAGGAAAAGCACCCGCTTGGCCCATCGGGCATCGAGCAGCCGTTTGGTCAACGCAATGGCAACACGGGTCTTACCGGTACCGGTAGCCTGGACAATCAGGGCCTTGCGATGTTTATCCGTAAAGCGTTCACCGACTCGGGCAATACTCTCCAACTGATACAGACGACCGGCAATATGGATGTCAACCGGCACTTCTGCTAACGGTCGACAGCCCGTACGTTGTTGAACCAGGTAGGCCAGACTTTCAGGGCTGTAGAAACCAAAGAGTTTTCTCGGTGGATAGTTTCGGGCTGGGTGGTCATCCCAGAGGTAAATATCGTAGCCGTTTGTATAAAAGATCGCAGGGCGCTGACCGTACTGCTTTTCCAGCCAGTCGGCATAGAGCTTGGCCTGGGTACGACCTTTTTCTGCCGCCACCTGGGTACGCTTGGCTTCCACGACAGCTAACGGTTTACCGGTATCGTCCCAAAGCACATAGTCCGCGTAACCATCGCCACTGTTGGTGGGTTGCTCTTTGACCGGATGCTCCTGGGTGACCTGAGCTGAGTCCTTGATACCCTCTGCTACATCCCAACCGGCAGCGATCAGGCGGGAGTCGATCAGGCGACGGCGGGTTTCGGCTTCATCCAGCTCCAGAATGTTGGCTGCCTGCTCATTCTTCTGGCGCAGGGCCTCCATCCTTTGCTGGAACTCTTCGGCCTTCTCTTTTTGTAGCTGCAACTCACGGAGAATACCCATTTCCCGTTGTTGGATAGCTTCGAGTTCTTCCCTGGCTTTCTCCAGTTGGGCCTGTTTCTGATCCAGCTCTTTTTTGGTCAGCTCGCTACCCGTCTGATCCGATGAAGCCTGGGGCAACTGGAATTTTGCGATGTCGTCTGCATGCCCATTGGCATAACGCAGGTAAATCCATGCACCCATGATGAAGGCCTCTTTCAACAGCCACCGGGCATCATTCACTTTGACCGCATCACCATGAGCAGCCCGGTTACCATGAATGCGAATGGCATCCATCTTCACCTGAATGGCCTCGGGAATCGCACTTTTAAACGCATCCGCCTTCATCAGGTCATAGAGGCTGGAACGGTACCCTTCGGGCAAACGCTCCTGACGGTAAAGCCACCGGATAATCAACTCAAGGTAGTTCCGGAGCTTGACCAGACAGCTCTCAGGATCAGTGTGGACATACTCTTCTGCCTTACTGCCCAAGTTGGCCAGTTCCGGCCAATGGGTGCGCAGCATTTCAAAGTTCAATGACTTCTGCATGGCTGACCATCTTATAATCAGAGTGCCTGCCAAGCGATAAAGGCAGGAAAATAGACGACAAAGAAAAATATTGTATCCTCAGGCTGCCCCGATATTCCATACCGAAATATGCTAACTGAATAGAGGGTGACAGTGACCAGGCTACCAGGCCTGTGTTATTGGCAGGGGGATTCCGCAAAATTTTTTTTCAGCCATAGCGATATAAGAAAGGCTGCCAAAGTATGGGTAGATGATTTATCCCCCCCCTCCAGTTATCAATGGCAAAGTGTGCATGCATTACCCCTCGACTGCTGACTTGGCAGGCGTGGGTGTCAGGTCCGGCATACGGGGTACTTCCCCACCCTATTTCATTTAATACTCACTGTTCAGCCAGTTGCTGTCCTGGACCTGTTCAACATGACCTTCAGGGCGATCTTCCGAATCGAAAATCTGGATAAAGTTAATACGGCTCTCTTCCTGAGCCTTTTGCTGATAGTCACCGTCCATCTTATTCAGTTCAGCAATGGCGGCCGTGGCAGCTCTCGGGTTTCGCATCCGTAAATCACCCTCTGGCGTTTCGATCACTTCACCACAGAACCGCGCGATCTCCCAGAGCTTGGTACGCTTGTCCCGAGCAGTGATATTCAGCTCACGACTGAGCTTACCCTGACGCACCCGAATTTCGGTGGCAATGTCAGCATTTGTTAACAGGCGACAACCCTGAGCTCTGGCAGTCTTGGGACTATAGCCAGCGGCAATGGCAGCTCGGGTCGCGTTCTGGTCAATCAGGTACTCATCAACGAAACGGCGCTGTTTGTCATTCATGGCAATCATCCTTGATGGCATTGAGATCATCATACCATGCAATCCCTGAACTAAAGACTAAACGGCTATAAGTCAGCGGACGTGAGTTGCAAGAATAAAAAAGGGTAGGGCTCTGAACAGTAGTCTAGAATTGCTGTTTCCACTTGTTACTGGAAATGTAGTGGAAAAAGAAATTTAAGTGCTTTTAACGAAGAGAAAATAGGAGATAAGACATTGATTTTACTGGCGCACCCGAGAGGATTCGAACCTCTGACCTCTGCCTCCGGAGGGCAGCGCTCTATCCAGCTGAGCTACGGGTGCACTTCCAGAGCAGCAGACAGCGGCTCCAGCGGTTGCCAATAATACTGATCCGCCCTCGGGCTGTCTATGATTTTTTTGCTGCTGTCTGGTGCCAATATCAAAAGCATCTCAGTCTCCTTTTAATAACCTGCTCCCATCATCTGCATTCCGTGAGCTGGCTCAGCAGGCTGTTCAAGCCCCGGTCGAGTGCTTCACAATGACAAGCCATAGTAATTACCGAAACCCACGATATATAAACCCCTGTTTCAGGGATACCAATTGTTCTATAATCCCATTGCCCAGAATAATTCGGCTACACAGGCGAAAGCTTATCAGTGAGTCTTAAGCTACTTTTTACCAGCTCTGGCAACGCCTAAAATAAGATAGCCATTAATCGCCTTAAGAGGACAAGCGAGTGTCAAGGGGAACTCATATGCGTGCTTTGATTCTGTTAGTCGGGGGACTATTCGCGTCGCTGGTGTTTGCCAAGCCGACTGCTGACCTTGATTCAATTAGTCGTGGTGAGATAAGCGAGCGTCTTGCTCCTGTGGGTTTCGTCTGTCTCGCAGGTGAGGAGTGTGCCAGTGCCGCCGGGGTAGCAGTCAGCTCCAGCAGTGGCCCGAGAAGTGGCGATGCAGTTTACAATCAGTTTTGTGTGGCCTGTCATGGCTCTGGCCTGTTAGGTGCTCCCAAAAAGGACGATGCCGCAGCATGGCAAGCCGCAGAGAAGACCGCTGGCGGGTTCAGCAGTCTGCTGTCCAACGCCATTAACGGTATTCGCAGTATGCCTGCCAAAGGTACCTGTATGGATTGTTCTGATGAAGAGATCAGTATTGCGATTGAATACATGAGCGGCCTTAAGCCCTGACCTCTTCCTTCAGGTTTGATGATCAGCCGCTGGCAGCTTTTGCCAGCGGGCTGATAAATCCTTCCGGCTTCACCGCCAGTATTGAGCAGTAGATACTGTTCATGATGTTCTCAGCCGTATTCCCCACCAGAATGCCTTCCTTATGGCGTCCAAGCGTGCCCATCACAATGACATCAACATTCAGCTCATTGGCCAGTTGCTGGATCTCGGTCGCCGGGTTGCCCCTGAGCAGATGAATGGATACGGGCTGCTGGTCGTCATTCTCAGTCACGCCAACTTCCTGCATGACCTCCTGTAATTTGTTGTGGTAGCGCCGCTGGGTTATTTCCTGCAATTCATAGAGCTCTTCATCAGATAGTGTTTTCAGGGAGCGCCGCCCTAAGGGTACATTCCAGACACTGACCAGATGCAACGCAGCCTTTTCCTGACTTGCCAGATAGAGACCGTATTGTAAAAGCGTGCGATTCAGATCATGGGCATCCGAGTCCGGGTCACCAGCATCCACGGCCACCAGGATTTTTCCATTGAATTGTGGGAGCTGATCCCGGTCGGCCATCATCAAAATGGGCACCGGGCATTTTCTGAGCAAAGCCAGGTCATTGCCGGTTAACTGTTTACGAGTCAGTGCGCCACTGGCATCCGCCAGTTTGATGACCAGGTCAATATGATGTTCTTGTATCACCTTATAAATGGCTTGCCGGGGTCGGCCGGGAACAATCAATGTCTCTGCTTCGATCCCCTGCTCCCAGGCCATGGCCTTGAGGCGCTCAAGCTCATCCTCAAGTTGCTGCCTGAGGTGGTCTTCCAGTTTTTTTTCCAACGGGACAAATTGCAGATGATTCAGAGTTTCCAGGCTCTGGTCAAACAGGGCGATCAACAAGGTGGCCCGGTTATCCAAAGCAAGCCGAAAGGCCTGCTGTAGCTCCATATCCGAGGTGTGTTGCCGGGTAACGGCCAGAAGAATCGAACGAAAAGCATGCATCAATTTAGTCTCAAACCGATCACAACCCTACCCATTATCGCAGGAATTGGTCGCCCTGCCAGATATTCTGTTGATAACTCCGGAATTCTGCCTGGTAACCAATAGGAACGGACTTGTAGAACAATGTTACTGCTATATAATCTCGCTCCCTATTATTTTCCTTGTATAAGGTTCACGGCACGTTTATGAAACTGATTAAGAGAACGTTCATCGTCGCCGCACTGCTCTGTGCTGCCCAACTCCAGGCCTCAGATGACAAGGCTGAAAAACTGTATTTCTATAACTGGACCGATTACATCGCGGAAGATACCGTCAAGAACTTTTCCGACAAAACTGGCATCGACGTGGTTTATGACGTTTATGACAGTAATGAGGTACTTGAAGGTAAACTGCTCTCCGGACGCAGCGGTTTCGACCTGGTCTCGCCTTCCCACGATTTCTACAAGACCCAGATTCGTGCCGGTGTCTATGAGCCGCTGGATAAGTCCAAACTGCCTAATCTGAAACATCTTGATCCCGTCATTATGAAGGCGATCTCAGACAACTTTGATAAAAACAATACCTACGGTATCCCTTACCTCTGGGGAACCACCGGTATTGGCTATAACAAGGCGGCTGTCGAAAAAGTGCTCGGCAAGGATGCCCCGGTGGATAGCTGGTCTCTGATCCTTGAGCCGGAGAATATGAAGAAGCTGCAAAGCTGTGGTGTTGCGTTTCTTGACGCCGCAAGTGAAGTGCTGCCTTCTGTGATGGCCTACCTCGGTATTCCCGGCGATAGTCTGGATATGGCGGATTACAAACAGGCCGTGGCCAAGATGAAAGAGATTTCTCCTTACATCGCTTACTATCACTCCTCCCGCTCTCTGTCTGACCTGGCCAATGGCGATATCTGTGTGGCCCTGATGTGGTCTGGTGACGCGATGATTGCCAGAGATCGGGCTAAAGAAGCGGGTAACGGCCTGGATATCCGCTATGTTGTTCCCAAGGAAGGTGCAGCCATGTGGTTTGATATGCTGGCCATTCCTAATGATGCGCCTCACAAAGACGCCGCTCACCAGATGCTGGACTATCTGATGGAACCAAAGGTGATTGCTGATGTGACCAACTACGTGACCTATAGCAACCCTAACCCTGCTTCTAAACAGTATGTGGATGCAGACATTGCTAAAGATCCCGGTGTCTTCCCAGACGATGAGACCATGGAGAAGCTCTTTGTTTTCAAAGAACTGCCATCCAAACTGAAGCGTTACATCACCCGCGAGTGGTCCAGAATAAAATCTGGCAACTGATCTTTTGCCAACAGTTATCAGAAGTTGACCCTTCTGATAACTGTCACTCTGGTTCCATTTATCCAATAACCGCTAAAAAAATCCTCCAACACTGCCCAATACGCCATAATTTATAGATTGAATCATTGTCACCCGGCCATTACATGGACAGTAACATCACCTCTCTCAGTATCCTGATTTTGGAAGACCACCCCTTTCAGCGAGTGGTGGCAGAGCAAACGGTCTCAGGCCTTAATATTGACAGACTGCATTCAGCAAAAAACAGCAAAGAGGCTCTGAAGTTTCTGCAAAACCGGGGTGCCGTTGATATCGTCATCTGTGACCTCGATATGCCGGGTATGGACGGTATCCGGTTTATCCGCCACCTGGCGGAGCAAAAGCTTGCCCGGGGCGTAATTGTGCTCAGTGCCATGGAGGCCGCTTTAGTGCGAATGGTCAGTGATATGGCTCAAGCTCATGGCCTGATGGTGCTGGGCCATATCCCCAAACCAATGTCCCGCCCCCGTCTGAGAGAATTACTGGAATTTTACTGTTCAGAACAGACTGAGAATAATGCCTGCCCCGTCACCTCCAGAGAGCTGATCTTTGATGAAGAAGCTCTTGAGAAAGCCATTGAAGCCAATCAGTTCGTGCTTTACTACCAGCCAAAGGTCTTGCTGAAAAGTGGCCGAATGATCTCTGTTGAAGCACTCACCCGCTGGCATCACCCGGAAGCTGGCGTTATCAGCCCAGTCCACTTTATCCCCATGATGGAGAGCTCTGGCCTGATAACCCCGATGACCACAAAAATGATCGACCTGGCACTGGAGCAGATTCGAGCCTGGCGTGAACAGGGCAGAAACATTGCCGTTGGCATCAACCTTTCTGCAGCCACTCTCACCAATACCGACCTGCCCGATATGCTGATTGGCAAGATGCGGGATTTGAGTATTCCACCAGAACTCCTGACTCTTGAGATTACCGAAAGCAGTCTGATTGAAAATGCGGCGCTTTCCCTGGAAACACTGGCCAGATTCAAACTCCATGGTTTCTCACTCTCTATTGACGACTTCGGTACTGGCTATTCCAGCATGCAGCAGTTAAACCGAATCCCTTTCAGTGAACTGAAAATTGATCGTTCATTTGTCTCTAATGCCTGTAGTGACAAAAACCATAAAGCGATTGTTGAAGCCAACATCAGCCTGGCCCACAAATTGAATATGCAAACCGTTGCCGAGGGAGTAGAAACACTCGAAGGCTGGCAATTGCTGAATGAGTTAAATTGTGACCAGGCACAAGGCTTCTTCATTGCCAGGCCCATGCCCGCCGATGAAATCCCCCAATGGGAGCGGGAGTGGCTGGCAAGACAACCGATTACACCACCCAAGCCCTGTATCTGAAAATGCATTGACAACGGTAGTCATGCAATCTGCAACGTTTCTCCTGCCTGAATTATATTCACTTTTCGAAAATGATGTTTCATTGACCTGATTCAATACGTTTGCTGCACCGTTGATGCATGATAAACACCATCAAGAATTTTAAACTTCTGTTTGCATCTCAAGGGTTGAATGACGTCTATGTCGCGTATTCTCAAGCTGTCACTGATTGCAGCCTCTTTCTTCTTTCTGTGTTTCATTCCCGCTGAATTTATTCCTATTGCCAACATCACCATCGAACAACAACGGGTGCTGGCTATTTTCCTGATGGCGACATTGCTCTGGGTCTCTGAGGCCGTGCCAGCCTATGCAACGTCACTACTTATTCTGGGCCTGCTGGCCACCATGGTGTCCAATACCAGCCCGTACTTTCTCCGGGAAGCATTGAATCCGGAGGCCATGCTCAGCTACAAAGAAATTCTCAGCAGTCTGGCAGCCCCGGTTATTGTCCTGTTTCTTGGCGGTTTCTTCATTGCCATTGCCGCCACGAAGTACAAACTGGACATCAACCTGGCCAGAGTGTTGTTAAAACCCATTGGCAGTGATTACAAGAAAGTGATGCTCGGTCTGATGGGCATTACCGCCTTCTTCTCCATGTTTATGAGTAATACTGCCACAACAGCAATGATGCTTACCTTGCTGACACCACTACTGGCAAACGTTGATACCACGGATAATGCCGTCAAGGGTGTTATGCTTGCTGTGCCCATAGCCGCCAATATCGGCGGCATTGGAACCCCCATCGGCACGCCACCGAACGCCATTGCTTTTCGTTATTTAACCGGCGAGCATGCCATCACCTTTGGCGAGTGGATGCTGTTTGCCATCCCCATGGCCGTGGTATTAATTATGATTGCCTGGGTATTGTTGCGTAAGTTGTACCCGGGAAACATCAAAGAGCTTGCCGTTAAAATCGAATGCACCTTTGAACAATCACCAAAAGCCTTTCTTGTTTATGCAACAACTGCCGCGACGGTACTGCTGTGGACCACCTCCAGCATTCATGGCGTAAACTCGTACACTGTCGCCTTACTGCCGGTCATCGTTTTCTCCCTTTCCGGCATTATCGATACCGACGACATCAAAAATATTAACTGGGATGTACTCTGGCTGATTGCCGGTGGTATTGCCCTGGGCTATGCCCTGGAAAAAAGCGGGCTGGCACGCTCGATTGTTCACACCATTCCCTTCGACACCATGGGAACCTTTGTGGTGTTATTTCTGATGGCTGTGGTCTCAATGGTGATGGCAACATTTATGTCCAATACCGCCACAGCGAACCTGCTGATGCCAATTGCAGTTTCAGTCGCTACGGTTCTGAGCGGGCTGGAAAATTATGGCGGTATCAGCCTTATGGTTATCTCGGTTGCGCTCTGTGCATCCATGGGAATGTCACTGCCTATCAGCACTCCACCCAACGCTTTGGCCCATGCCACCGGTATGGTTGCCAGCAGAGACTTTATCAAGGCCGGTAAGTTCATCAGCACCATCGGTGTCCTGATTATCTTTGCAGTGATTACCCTGCTGGGTGTGTTGGGTTACTTCTGATCAGACTCCCGCTATTTGGCAACCCCGATCTCGGGAGTTGCCATCGCTTTCAACGTCAAAAATAAAACGCATCGCTGACATTACCCCTTAAAAGAAGCCCATCCAGGTCATCAGCATCAATACCGAAAAGATCAACAAAACCCCCAGCGGACTTAAAATCTGAGCGGTTTTGATAAAGTCCCTGGTATCGACCAACCCTGTAGCATGCGCCAGTGCATTGGGCGGTGTGCTGATTGGCAGGCCCATCCCCAGGGAAGACGCCAGGGCAACCGCTGTACCAATCACAACCAGTCCTCCCTGCTCTTCAATACTGACCACAGAATTGGACATGGAGATGGCAATAGGCATTAACAGGTTTGCAGTGGCCGTGTGGGACATAAATGTCGCCATAATCATACAGAGCACGCTGATGCCCAGAATGATGGTCACCGCATCGAACTGTTCAAATGGCACCATACTGACCAGCAACCCGGCAAGACCAGACGAGGCAAGCGCAGTACCAATGGCAATACCACCGGCAAGCAGCCAGAGCACATCCCAGCTGATATGCTTCAGATCATGCTTATCAACAATGCCACACAGGCTGAATACAGCCACCGGAATAATGGCGACGGCACAGGCATTAATGCCGTGGACATCGGAGAACACCCACAGCAGGATGGTCAACACAATAGTGATATAAACAATGTACGGCTTCAGCCCTCTTTCAAAACGGCCATCAATCCGGACATCCAGATCGCCACCATTGGAGGGGTACATCTTTTGCAGTAACCACCAACTGAAAGCAATCATAACGACAGTAATCGGTACGGCAAACAGCATCCAGCCACCAAACGACAACGCATGCTCACCAACAAAATAACGGAAAGCGATGGCATTGGGCGGAGTTCCAATCGGAGTCCCCATACCACCCAGGTTGGCGGCAATAGGAATACTCAATACCATTGCCCGACATCCGGGATCTTCACTGTCCATTCGAGCCAACAATGGCGTCATAATAGTCAGCATCAACACACTGGTCGCTGTATTGCTCATGAACATGGAGAAGATGGCCGTGATGATCATCACACCAAGCATCACAATTTCATACTTCTGGCCAAAAGGCTTTAACAGCACACGGGCCAGATTGATATCTACCTTGTACTTGGCACAGGCCAGAGCAATAAAGAACCCGCCCAGAAAAAGGACAATGATGGGTGATGCCAGACTATTGAAAATAGTTACATAGTTCAGCATGTCTTCACCAAGACCATCCCTGAGCGGAAAAGGTGCGCTGTTTGAAGCGGTCAATACCAGCAGCATAATAATCAGAAGAGATGTTGCAAAGGCTGGCACGGCATCACTGACCCACATCAGGGTTGCCAGAATAAAAATGGCCAACACCCGCTGCTGCAAAATTGACAAGACACCTTCGGGAAACACCATTTCCGGAAAGCCGAACAGCCCCAGGAAGATGATTGCTATTGGCACAACCTTTTTAAGCGGAGTCATTTACAACATACCGTACATAGTTAAAATGGATCAGCGTACTCTAAAGGCTGGAACGCTGAAGCTAATCAACAGAAAGCAGGCATAATCATTTTTAAATAATTAACGGTTAAGACAGTTAAATTGTTCAGTGCAAAATTGTGCCTATCAATACGTGAAGCCAGAACACAGACTTGTTAATGAATAATTTTGCATAAGATAAGGTTAAACACCATTAATCAGATCATATAGACAACATTTTCTTAAAGCTTAAAAATAGTGAAAAAATATACAATATAAAAGTATCAGGCCTTATTCATTGAAATTAATTAACTAAAAAAAGTGAACTTTATCATTAATTATTAATCAATTACTGAGTATTTTATATATATCAAAGAGTGATAATAAATATATTATGAATCCATTGAATACAAGCAGCCCCACTTACAAACCAGATCCGGTTTCACTTAATCAGGAAGAAGATGAAACACAAGCAAGAGCCACAGTCAATACCAGTCCTATTGTGGAATCCGAAAAAAAAGCTTTGCATGATTATGATGTCAGAAAAAGCGACAGCAGCAAAAATATTGAACACTCACAGCTCAGAGACCCAGACTCAAGCAAGGAAATAAATAAAGTGTTCAGACAGTTAGCCGCACAAGGAGAGTTCGGTGCTTTAATTGCGCACATGAAAAAGAACTCTGATGTTATTGATATCAATGGAACCAGCTCTAATGGGAATACAGCCCTTCATTGGGCATCACAAGGAAACCACAGGGCTGTGGTTAAAGAACTGCTATCACAGCCTGAAATTAATATCACCGCAGTTAACCTTGCAGGTAAAACTCCGGCTCAAATTACTACTGACCAGAATTTAGCAGCTATTTTTTATGCTGCTTCTCATCTATCATCATCCATCGCCCATGAATCAGTATTACTGGATGATATAACAGGAGAAATTTATCCGGACCTGATGGCTCCTGCTGGGATCCATCAATCAATATGGAGCATACGTTCTGAAAAGCTCAGCCTGCATACGATGCAGCAACGTTTCAAAATCTCCGAAGACTTCTTTACCATACTCAAAGAATTACACCCACATGTTCCAGAAAAGGGCCAAATAGTAGAGCTAGCATGCGGTGCAAGCCACAGTGCGGTGAGGTATCATCAACTATACGGACAAGATGTTCACTTTTTTGGCATAGATGACAGCCCGAAAAACATCCAGGAGTCTGAGTATTATGCCGAACGACTGAAGAGTCATGGACTGGACTTGCAATTCCATGTCGGTAGCCCCTCTGATCCTGACCATGCCTGGCCTAAGGCCGTGGACCTATGTGTTCTGCGTAACTCATTGATGGCAGATACATCCCGATTACAGAAAATTATTAACACCGCAGCTGACCAATGTAACCAGTTATTAATAACAAGTTTCAACAACTCATCTTTGGAAAAAATAATTGCTCTTGCAAACAATCAATTTACTGTGGAGAAGAAAATTCACAAAGATGGTCATGTCCCATGGCCAGAATTAGGTGCATTTGATTCAAGCGCAGCGCTACTTAAGCGAAGATAGAATTTTTCTGTTGCATTTTTTAACCATGATAAAATAAAACCCCCGACAGCCAAGCTATCGGGGGTTTATATTTTGTGCCTGAAGATGACCTACTCTCACATGGGGAGACCCCACACTACCATCGGCGATGCATCATTTCACTGCTGAGTTCGGGATGGGATCAGGTGGTTCTAATGCTCTATGGTCTTCAGACTAAACTGCTATCTTCGAGCTTTATGCTCAGAGATTATAGAATTT
>NZ_JBLYNS010000049.1:0-33459 GCF_049310205.1 Endozoicomonas sp. ALC013
ATGTATTGTTGCACAGCGTGGTTATGAGATGGTAAGCGGAAGCCGATTCGCTCTGCTTGCGAATAAACGCGGAGAATTCAGATGGTGTCCTGTTTTGATTGAGCATCAGGCATATAGACTGGGTGATAGCTTGCCGATCAACTGTGCCATTACAAGCCCATGCCAGTCTATCCCGGATCATATCTACAGGGCTTAAAACCTGCAAAGTCCCTGAGCCCGTTGCTATAGTGACTGGCTTCACCGTTATATCATCAGCAACACCAAGGGGCGGAGAAGGAAATTCGACAAAAAATTGTGTCGTTGTATTGTGGTAATATCTGCCTTTACGGACAAAACCAATAGCATTCATCGCCGCATCCAGTGCTTTTTGAGTGTTCATTGAGACATTAACCATGTCAATATCAAGCGTCTGGTATCGGTTCCCGGTGTATATCTCAACGGCCAGACCACCGACCACAACACACTCTATTCCGGCTTCAGCCAGGTGGCATGCAACCCTGGTTGCGACAGATACAATGCTCAATCCAGTGAAATCTGATTTTTTCAACCGGTTTGCCTCTTTCTTAAGTACTCAGTTGGTTTGGTAGATTTTCTCGGCCGGGATCTATTCATAACCAATTTACTTCTCAGTTGCTCAGGGTACGCTTTCAAGACCGCCTTGAGCAGTTCTTTCAAGGGGGCAATAAAGGCGTAACGAGGGCTGAATTCAAAACACAGCGTCTTGCCTATTCGTTTTGACACCAGAATCCCCGCATCTTCCAGCTTTATTAGCTGCTTCTGTACCTGACTGACAGGCAGATCAAAGAATTCGGCTATTTCCCTTCCATAGCCTCGCTCTCTGACCAGGATAAAAAGCAATACGCTTTCCTGACTTTTCCCCGATAATATTCCGTTTAACATGAACATAGCTGAACTCCTTAGCGATATGCGCCAGTTATTATGACCTCTTTTATAGGTTGTATGACCTTTATAATAGTATATATGACCTATATTGTAGGTCTTTTTGTTAATGGCAGCTCTAGGAGCCTGTGATATTGCCCAGCGATAGCCTTTATGGATCAGGTGTGGATGAAGAGGGCTGGGCAGTTTGATTGATAAGTCTTAATCCCCTTAAAAGCGGGGAAGTTCTGAAACGAAAGCCGCCAAGAAGTCTGATCCCAATGTCTGCAAGGGTGTCCTTCCACAACACATTTTTCTCTGGTGGGTCCGTTCTGTGTTGTAGTATTCCACCCAAGCATCCAAGTCCTTCTGTAATTCAGTCAAATCAGTGTAGACCTTCTTTCTGATAGAACTCGTTCAGAATCGTTTTATGGAAGCGCTCGTAGATCCCATTGGTTTGTGGGTGCCTCGCTTTGGTTTTCGTGTGTTCGGGGTCTCCCCCTGCTTGAACGCTTACGCGAGAACTAACTAAACATCAAGTCCAGCAAAAAGCCTTCTAGGTCATCATTGATGTCTTTTACGCCTAGATCCGGCAAGGCGATACTAACTACTTTTCCTCTATTATTGTCATACATGTAGTAATGGCCATCACCAATTTCCGCCAGAGGGATTAGTGCTTTCGGAAACCCTGAAATACCTCGAAAGTCCTTAAGAGCAGTTACGATATTCAGATAAGAGTCCTCCTTTACACCCAACCCAAAGGTTTCATGGGACTCATAGGAGATCACCCCAAAACTTTGTAAGTACGTCTTATATTCTGGAGAGAGTACCATACCCAACTGCGCTTCTGCCTGCTCAATCTGGGATATTGCTGCCGGCAAAGTATCCGCCTGATTGGTATCTATTTTTGCTGCCAGTTTATTCATTACACAACCCTATTTTCTAGTTCGGCATTTATAGCTTCAGCACGAGCCTTCCAGTGTTCTGCCCGCTCTTTTCCAAACTCTGAACGGTCAATTTCCGACTCTTTCTGCTTATCGTGCAAAACAATGTCGTTACCATTGCTCATATGCTCTGCCTTAGTCAGTTCTGCTAAGGGAGCATCAGATGTTTGACCAATATGGTGTAGCTCATAAGGCCTACCATTACTGTCGATTGGTGCCTTGCCACTTTCCATCCTTTCCAGATTGGTTTTTCCAAAGTCATCTCTTATGTCCAGATCAATATCGCTCCGAACAAGTGCATCCTTTCCATTGACAACCTCACACCTAAGATTCGCGTCACAATAGATATCCGCTTCTTGTTTACTGCCAATAGCTTCAATGACTTTGTCGGAATATCCCCGTTCTTGTAAACCTTCAGCCTGGCTATCAGATATTGCCTCCAGCTCGCTTCTTGAGCTAATCCTATCAGTGATAGGACTATCCAAAGCCTTCATTTCTTCCTTTGAAAGATCCGACTTTTCAAAAGAACTGAAAATGGCAGGCCGCTGCTCTGATAGCACTTCTTTAAATGCTGTTATGTCCATCATCAGGCACTCTCACGGGTAATGTAGTTATTCCAGGCAACGTATAGGTGCTGATAATCTCTGCCTCTACGCGTCATACTTTTCATAAATGACTGTTCAACAGTTAACATCATGTTTGTAGAAACATTTCCTAACTGTTCTTGAACCAAATCAGTAAGAAGTGCGTGCAGCTCCTCTACATCAGCAACAGAATCTATAGCCTCTCGAATTTTCTGTTCACAGCCGAGAATGTCTACGATGGTACAAGCAAGTAACTGAAAATGACTGTCTTCGTGAATTGACAGCCGTTCAGACTTAGCTCCATCTCTAAGAGATTCATTCAGGGCCATTTTCTGATGTGCAGGCAAGCTACTTTTATCAAGACTAGTAACAAGGGCTTCCAACGGGACTTTTGAGGATTCACGGCACCTTGGAGCCAGTAACCACTGTAGTAAATGAGAACGGTATTGCTTTTCATCCCATAAATCAACCTCCTTCTTATAAAGGTAAAAGCCATCCTCAACAGCAAAGTGGTTGATCTTACACAGTACCGCTTCAAGCCAATCATTCTGGTAGATAACACCAACCCCCTTGGGCAAACGAGCCAGCTCATCAAGCTGGTCATCCGTTAGTGCTGCCGACTTTCCAGCAAGAAAACGGTCGGCCTCATCCGGAAGACGCATCAGGATTTTGGTATTGGTATTGCGAATAGCACTGAGATGCACCGCAGATGGTGATTGGTCAGCAATAATAAAACCTTCACCATAGGTTCTCATCTCTGCGATCGCATTAGAAAGCATCTCGACAGACTTTTCTGCCATATTGCTTCCTTCCGCACCTGAGCTGATATTGCTGGCTCTCAGAATATTATGAGCCTCTTCGAGAACGGTTACATGACGCAGAGGCTGGTTCATCAACGCCTGCTCAGCGCGATATTCGCTGAGTTTTATAACCAATAGCCCCATAAGCAGGGACTTGGTCTCCTGGGAACCCACCCGGCTCAAATCTACGATGACATTCCGATCAAATAGCTCTTCAGTACTGATTTCATCAGCAGAGAAAATCTGCCCACTTAACCCATTAACCATGGATCGGATGCGTGTCACCAGTGCACCCGTGTAATTGCTCTTCATCTCTTCCGAATAAGCAGATTGAGCAATAACCTGTTCTAGCTGCACAAGTAAGTCAGCAAACGTCGGAAAAAAGACTTTTGTCGTATTTTGGACTGAACTCGATAAATTCCATCCGCATTGCTCATAGCTTCGCAATACAGCATCTTTCAGAATGGCTGGCATCGCCGCATACATTGGCCAGCAAACGTTGAAGACCTCTATAAGCCGATCAACGTGTTCCAATACGTGGGTTTCTTCGGGAAATGAAAACGGATTAATCTTCAGCAATTCGGTATATTTGCCGTTGGTGCCGAGAACTCGAACATCATCCCTGTTCCCAAAAACATGCTTGTATTCACCTTTCGCCGGTTCAATGACCAGAAAAGGAATACTCTTTTCCTGCAACTGATCAAGAAGCTCATAAGCAGTATTACTTTTTCCTGATCCGGTGGAACCAGTGATAAAAACATGACCGGTCAGACAATCCAGATTCAGATTTACTTTCTGGGAAAGGTCTGTCCATAAATGCCGCACTTTGCCCAACTCGATTGTTCGCTCTTTATCGTTTTGTACTTCAGACGTATTCAGAGACTGAACCTTGCGCCCGAACGCTGCTGTTTCCTGCACAACAACTGTTGAAGTTGAACGGCGGGGAAGACTCAACTGAATTGCCATCTCCTTGCCAGAGACTAATGTTGCTGGTGTCAGGTGAGCAATTCGGGCATTCGCGGCAAAAGTAGGTCTTAGACGAGGATGCATAAGCTGTCCGAGCCACTGGGATACTTCTGCCCCTTTCTTGCCATTCCAGGTTGTTAATGCAAAATCTTCCGTAGACGACTGGGTGCCTCTGGTTAAACCCAGAAAGATACTGGCCAGAGATTCTGTGGTCGCCGGGCTGTCACCAATAAAGTATGCAGTACTTAACCAGCCACCATGACTTTTGGCTTCGTTGATACGTGCCAGATGATGATCAATTTTATCCAGCATCCCCATGATGCCTTTATCCATGGTCTCGTAGCTGATTTGTTTGGATTCTCCACGAGTTTGAGTCAAACCCTGTGTATTGGTACGACTGATTGTATCAGTCTGGGTGGTTGTTCGGCTGTTAGCAGTTGAGTAGTTGGTTGACTGCGTCTGACTTTCACCTGCCGAAGAAGAAGAGGAAGTACCCTCAGTTTTCGTTGTTTGGAATAAACTCGCAGCACCTGTCGCTCCAACTAAACTCATACCTCCAGTCACAGGAGCAAAAACCACTCCAAGCGCCAATGCGCCTAATCCCAAAGCCCTACTCGCTGAATCTGCTTCAGTTGTGCTACTGTTTGTCCCATAGGTCTGACTGCTTGTTTGGGTATTATTTCCACTGGTTCCTTTGGTTTCGGTCAGCCCTAAACTTTCACCAAGGGATTTACTTAAGCCATCACTAATGCTCTGACTTACTGCCTCACTATCCTGAATACCATAAGAAAACTGACGTTTGGCTAACGCTGAAAGCTGAGTAGCAACCTGCTCATAGCCGGTTTTGACAGTATTCAGCTCCTGCATCGACACAGGTTCAGCCAGAATCAAGCCTTCATACACCTTACTTTCTGCGGCATCGATAAATCGTTCCAGCCCCTGCATAAAGTGTTCCTGGTCTGCTGTAGACAAAGAAGGAACACTACTGACTGCCGTCACAGTTGAGCTTTGAACCGCTTCCGTCAGACTATCAAGCAAAGTATCTACATCAGGTCCGTTAAGAGAGCGAAGCAAACTGCCCGGGAAGTGCCCTTTAAACGTTGCTTCCAGCAAGTCGCCAGAGTTTTTACCCAGCATTTTGCCCGGCTCTCCGCGAGTACCTATAAAGAGCAGGGTTTCATTACCATCCGATTTCAGAAAAACAAAAACCGTATAACCCGCTGCACCCAGGGCGGTGTACGCAGCGGTAATACTTTCCAGAACAGACTGCTTGTTCTCCTGAACAAGCCGTTCAATACGAAAAATACGTACATCCGCACCACGATTGATCCGACCAATAGACTGGCTATTAATAGGCAGCACATCATAATGCTTTAACTCTGCCAGATAGCTTTTATTAATCAGGTCATGAGCCGTATTCAGTGTGCTTAGTGCTGTTTTTCTCTGGAACAGCTGCATCCGTTGTTGGGCGGTCTGGTTTTCAGGTGTGTGTGTTAGGTCGTTCATAGGAATACTCAACCAATAATCGTAGCCAGCAGTACAGCAGCCACAACAGCCAATACACCGGCAATAACAAGAATAGGTAAGATACTGTTCTTTCCAGAGTCAACACTCTCAGGCTTCTCTCGCTCTGAGCGATTAGTATTTTGACTACTTTGCTCCGGCCTGTTTGGTCGGGTTTGTGAGCTTTGCTGCACTGGAGTCTGTGAAGTGGAAACCGGGTGCTCTTTAATACTAAATACCCGCTCTCTAACAGCAAGCATATGGCTGAGACGTTTTTCTGAAAAATTGGAAGAGGCATAAACTTCCTGCAGCCCGTAGTAGTCTGCACTCCATTGGGTCATATCCGGGTTGATAGCCTGTGCGTAAGCATTTTCTTCGTATGAAACGAAGAGGTTTGGCTTTTGTTTTAACGCCCAGGCTATTGCTTGCCGAATATATGTATTGCCCAGTGTTTTGTCGTTCATCTCCATGAAAAGAGCCATCCTGATTTTGGATAAATCCCCATCATTAACACTATTGGCAAGAGGTCGGGATGGCTGAAAACCATTCAGGTTTATAGTAGTAAATTCTCCACTCATGGAATGATCCTGTGATGGTGATAATGAATGCTGAGGCTGGGATGCACTGGCTTCTGATAACGTAAACCCGGCAATTCCCTGTTCAATCAAATGACTTTTCACCTTTATAAGGTGCTCAATGCGCTTCTGACAAAAATTTTGTTTTGCCATTTGTGCCTGTTTATCGAAATAACCAGGGCGTAACCACTCTTGCGGATTTTCCGACATAGCTTCTGTCAAGCTATCAACCCGGTATTCCTCCAAGAGTGCTCGTTTGTCTTCCGGGAAAGAAGCAAACTCCTGTCGCAAAAGCTCAGGTGTTTGATTCCGATCCTGAATAAACCCTATAAATAGTGCTTTAAAATCGGCGGCTGTCAGCTCTAAAGCAGATCTTCCAATCTCACTTGCCATGCTCAAAATTCCTGGAAAATACCACCCACATAGACAGTTGGTGGCTTTTGTGTAGATCAGAACTGCAAGATTGTTGCCAGTTCCTGCTTTAGTTTACTGATTTCTTTTTGTTCCGCTTTAGCTTGAGCGATCGCTTTTTCCCGCTCATCCTTATTCGCGACTTTGCAGTTTAAGTCATCAAGCAAAGCATCAAACTTAGTCATGAATTCTTCTTCGATAAAATTCAGGTAGTTATCAATCAACTTATCTTTATCATCAATAATGCGCTGAATCGCACCATTCTTAAGATTCATAAACTCTGTTCGAATAACGATGACTCGTTCTTTCCATAGATCCTGAAGATCAACGTATTCTTCCGTACTATACACGGCAACTTCTTTAGAGCTTCCCCATGAGAAAGGGTTATACCACTTGGATGTGCTAACGGTTCTATAGCCAGTAATCACCTCTCTTGAGCGAATCTCATCTCTTTGGAGGTCAATATCAAGAGATATAGAGCTAATGGACTCCTTTAAACTCTTAAATGCGGGTAACTCCAGAGAACGACTATCAGGGAACAGGGAAGCAATGTGTTTGAGGTACTCATCATGAAGCTGAGACTTTATTAGCTCCTGAGAACCCTGAAAAGCCTGTTCGTACTCGTTAATGGTCTTATTGAAGGCAAACTCAATATCTCTGGAAGCTATCTCCAGTCTTTTTTCTGCATTACGGGCAGTTGTCTCACCAACAAAATCATCACCAAGTTCGCGAATATTGCCTAAAATTCGGCCTTCCATTTCATTTAACTGGCTCTGAATTTCAGGCGGAAGGTCATGCCCCTCATGTTTGATCCTTTCCTTGTAAGCCTGAGTATTAAAGCCTCGGTCACGACGTTCCTTCAGGCTCTCGATCTCCACCAATAACTGATGAAGTTCTTTCTCGTCGGTCTCCAACTGGCGGATCAACTCTGCTTCCTGCATACCTTGCTCTATAGCAGAAGTCAATGCCTGATGGGCGCGATTTAAACGCATAGGGAAACTGTATTTGTTGATGTATTCATCAATCACCGCTTCAATTGCGGGTAAACCACTGTTTCGTAAAGCCTGCGACGTTGATTTATCCTCCATTGCCGCAGCCACTTTTGGGCTCAACGGCATATATTGAGGAAATGCCATGGTAGGTTCTTCAAGAAGTAACTCTTCGATATTCCGTTTATCGCCACGCTCTGTCCGGGTCAGTTCACCCTGCTTGCGCAACAAATAAGCCATACGGGCAGAAACCGGATAAATATTTGGGTCATGAATCCCATTTTCCAGCAAATACTTTCTTACCCGGTCAAGTGCTTCGGCAATGTTTTCACCTTTTTCGGGGTCAAACATATCCATCTTGTTCACAACAAACAGGAAGCGATCTTTACTCTGCTTACCACCCTTACTCATGATGTCAGAAACAAGCCTGAGCAAATTTCGATCATCATTGGTACCCAGTTGCGTTGCATTGAGAACATACACAATCAATGGGTTCCGGCGGGAGTCCTGAATAAAGCCAAGAGTAGTTCTCTCATGCTCTGCATCCTGACTGTTGTTAGGTCCCGGAGTGTCAGTCAGCACCAATTGCACATTGTCATTTTTTGCGACTGAACGAATATCGCCGTGTAATGAGATTGTTTTGGTTTCTTTGTCAGCGTTCCATTGACGAAGAATATCCAGATGAACAGCCTCACAACGTTCAACCTCGTCTCCTTCTCGATTGAAACACTCTCCCCGGAATACCACTCCCTGAGCTTTGTCGTCATGAATATGAGCAATCGTCGCTGTGGTTGCTTCATTAGCCGCAGGTAGCAAATCCTGCCCTAACATTGCATTAATGAACGTTGATTTACCGGAAGACATGGTAGCGACAACATAAACGTCAAAGTTATTGTTCAGTGCTTCCAGAAAATCTCGCTGCGCATCATCCCCGCTGTTTGCCAGATATTTTTCAAACTTGGGGGTATTTTGGACCCTGGCCATCAACTGTTTGATTTTATCCAGTCGGCTCTCCGTTGGCTCTACCGGATTCCAGCTAAGTTCAATCATCATTCCGGCATTCATGGCTTTTTGAGCTGCTTCCTTCAGATCCTCGTAATCGGATTCAACGCCGGTAAACTCGATATAAAAACTGGAACTGCCATTAAAAATGTCACGCAGTTTAAAAAAGATCTGCTCTACCCATAGCTGTAAGCGTTTGGTGCTGTATCCTGCAATATCTGAACTTTCAGAAGGAGCCTGGCCATCAATCAAAAACCTGGTTTCAACCAGAAATGGATTGTGCTCGATATATATATGATTCATTAGTATGTACTGCTCTTATGCTCGTAAAGATGTTAATGAGGTATCTGGAAATGTCGTCGCTCTTCAAGCCGATTGAGTGACCAATGCTTCAATTGTGCTTAGCCCTGTGTAATCGATAAAAGCTTTAAGCTCTTTACGGCTCATCTCCTCAAACCCGCCCTTAAATGCATTATTAAGTCTCCGACGCTGATTGCGCTTGATCCTGTGGGGCATGATTGCTGCATTGCTTAGATGTAGAGCGCTGTCACGGAAACGCTCAAGCTCAGAGAAAAGCATATTTCGATCACTACGCCCTACTTCGACATTTTTCACAAACTTCTTTGCGGTCAATGCAGGAAGCGCCATAACAGGAATAATCACGGGATTTTGAAAGCCAAGCCCTGATAAATACTTCTCGGCATTACGAACATAGCGCTCTGCTGTTTCACCGAGTTCTTCATCAAGGGCATCAACTTTATTCAGGGCAAAAATCACTTGGTCTGTTGGATGGATCTCCCTGATGGTCTTGAGGACTTCCACATCATCAGTAGTTCCAAGCTGGGTAACATTGATTACGTAGAGTAATGTACTGTCCGGATATGACTTAATCGCTTCAATAAAAGTTGCCCGATGCCGCTCATCCATACTGTTATTTGCTCCGGGAGTGTCTATGAAGGTGTATCCCGAAAGCTTGGAACTCAGCAAACCGCTTGAGGCCGGAAAACGGATATCCATTGATGAAACATCATCAGATCTGTTCCACTCTTTCATCTGATCTGCAGATAATAGCCTGCTCATCTCAGCGGGCAGACCTTCACAGCAGTATGCAGTGGCTTTTGCACGCCCCTTTTTGACAATCGTGATTCGCGCGACTTTCGCAGTGGTCGCTTCATTCGCAGAGTGCAGTAAATCTTTGCCAAGCAAAGCGTTTATCAATGAAGACTTACCAGCACTCATTGTTGCCGCAACCAAAATAGTTTTAGAGGATTTGCTCATGAATAACTTAATCCGAAATATTGCCTGAACTGGCTAACCACTGGGTAAAATTCTGCTGAATATGTTGGTGCAGTTTCCTGGGTGAGATGACCTTGATATTGGGAATCCAGCTCTGAACAAGGGGAACGATCTGTGAATAACTCCAAGCGCAAGCCCGGATAATCAGCGTGCCATCCGGCTTTTTCTCAAGAATCTCCTGTCTGGGTAGGAGCGCCTTTCTCTCAAAAAAGAATGCCACATCAGGGTGAACTTCAAGCGTAACTTCAAATTCGGGTTGACCAAACCAGACAGAGTCATGCTCTTTGATCTGTTTGATAATAGCTTCATCAATAGCAAAGTGCTCATTTCCTAAAGATGCCAGCTTAATGCGCGCAAGAGAAAATGCTTTCAGAACACCTTCTGCAGTAGCAGCCAGATACCAACTTCCCCGGTAGAACACCATCATGTAAGGATTAACTTTACGAGTTTTGTTCTTGTATAGAAATTGAACTTCTCGCTTACTCTGAATGGCTTTTTCAATGAGCGTATGGAGTGACTCAATAAAATCCATTTCCAGAGGTGCTTCCTGAAAATGGTAACAACCACCGGTATTCTGGTTGACAAAATTGATCAGAAACCTTGCAGTTTTGTGAGGAAGAGCCTTTTTTAAACCAAGCCTGTCGATAAGGCTAACCAAGTCATGCTCGTTGAATACATGAGTCGATGTCGATGTAAGCCTATAAGTACCAGTGATCGGACAACGATCCAAAGCCGTGCCAAGACGATCCAAATCCCTGCGAATGGTTTTTGTGCAGACACTATACCGCTCTGCCAACTCTTGAATTTTCAAGGGTTGGCCGCTATGAGCAAGCAGAATAATGTCAGCAAGACGATTGGCAAGAAAGGTATTTCTCATCAGGTACCGATAGACCACAAACCACTAAAAGACACCTAATAATACAACAATGGATGGACAGGTTGTGTCCACACAGATCAATAAATCAGAATATATAACTTCAAATATATGATCAAAGACGTATATTTCAAGTAACTTAACCAATCTTGCTAACGGGCACGCTATTATTCAGCAATATGCCTTACCATCAGATTTCAATGTTTTTACCATTGCTCTGCAAATAGCAGCCTTTCTTTTGCAATTTGAGCCATAGCCTTGGCATTTTTGTAATAGCAACGTGTCTCATGTTCGGGGTGTTTTTTGCCACGCAGCCCCATGGCTTTTCTGGAGGTGTTGGCTTTGGCTCTTGCTTCCAGTTGCGATTTGGGGATAAACCCACACAAGTCGTGCTCAATATGAGAAAGGTAGGATTTGCGCTCTACCCACTGATCGGCAAACCAGGCCATCGGGCCTGGCTGAAACTGCTCGCCTTCACAGACTTCATTCGCGACCGTGCCTTGCCCCATATCGGTAGGGCCCTCACCACTGAACAGCAAATACATCGGTAACCCCTGTTACAGTGAGTTGATTTCATCAACCAGTCGATTCAGGTCAGTATCAATAAAAGCCTCTCCGGGTCCCATTACTGCAAGCTTTTCTTTCAGAGAGGGAATGGAGAAAAACGGGATAGCCCGGGTATACCCTTCCGCCGTTTTGTAGAGATACTGCACGCTTCTGGTTGCAATATCGTCCTCCATAAAATTGAGAATCATCGGGCTGTGAGTCGATACCAGAACCTGCTGCTCCGCCTGCACCAATGTATCAATCAAAAACTCGATAAGCTCTGGATTGATGCCGTTCTCAATCTCATCAAAGGCCATAAAACTGTGCTCGGTCATCAGCTGGGCCAGAATGGCCATAATTCGCAACATACCGTCGTTAACATGGCGAGCTTCCGTTGGCAGCTCCTGATGTTCGAAGACCTCGGCGATATTCAGTGCTTTCCAGCCGGATCGTATTGACCGGGTTTTAATCTCCTGAAGTCTTGGATAGGCCTTTTTCAAACGGTCCCGCAGTGCATTTTTATATTCCTGAGACATCTCATGGATATAGGCAGACATTCTTTGTCCACCCAACCCCATTTCTCCTTCACTGTTTCTGGCTTTTTGCCGCAAAAACTGGGGAGCCAGCAATTCCAGAGAACGAAATTGCCGGAAGAACAATTTGAACACTTTCAGCTCATCAGACAGCTCCTTGTCGAGCAACTGGGAAAGAATTGACCCCTGGTAGGAGAAACGGATGGGCTGGTGGATATTACCCAGGGTGTAAGCGCCATCAGCCACCGTAAGCAGCGTATACGTTGTGAAGTTCACACAATCCAGCACAATCTTTTCCTGGGTACAACGCTGCTGATCTGTGTTAAATACCGCTTCCCAGGTCGTCATGGACCCATCCATCAAGTGCATGCTCACGGTAAACAAGATCAGCTTCTTCCTGCTTTTGCCAAGGCGACTGGTCAGCTCAGAAGCTTTCCAGTCACGCTCTTCAAGCCATCCCTTAATATCACCTTTGACCTGTTGGGCCAGAAAATCCATAAACTGCAACACTGTGGACTTACCGGCACCATTGAGCCCTATCAGGCAGTTGAAGCTATGCAGGGATAGGTCAAACCCACCAGGGACTTGAAGTTTTCAACCCGGATATGGTCGATCCACATCGGATGTGTGTTGCCCATTATCCTTTCACTCCCGTCACGTCCTTCACATTAGCCAACAGTGTACCAAACTTGCCATAGTTCACCTTTACCCCATCATTCAGATCCAGGGCAATGCGTAGGTCGGTGAGGTGCCGCAACTGTTCGTCAAACTTACGCAATTCCAGCTGCTGGTTCTGACGCATACATAACAATCGAAGTTTAGTGTGCACGATTCACTGTCTATGTGCATGATATATTGTTTACGTGCACGATTTATTAGGATTATACAAATTTATACGTACAACCCGGCACAGTACCCCGAAGCCCAGGCCCACTGGAAGTTGAACCCGCCGAGGTGGCCGGTGACATCCAGTACTTCACCCACAAAATAAAGCCCTGGCTGGTTCTGGCTTTCGAAGGTTTTTGATGAAATATTGTTGGTAGCTACGCCGCCCAGAGTGACTTCGGCTTTTTTATAACCTTCGGTGCCCGCTGGCATAAATACCCAGGATTCCAGGTTTTCGGCCAGGCGCAGCAGCTCAGTTGCAGAAAACTGGTTCATGGGCTTACGACCACTGTCTGTCAATTTTTGCAGTTCTCCATAAGTGCATAGAGCGGTTGTCAGACGTTTGGTTAATTTATCTGAGAGTACTGAGCGAATTTCAGCCCTGGGTTTTGCTTCTCTGAGTTCATTCAACCAGTCCTCTATGGCGATACCCGGTAGCCAGTTGATGGAAACTTTATCGCCAGGCCGCCAGTAGGAGGAGATCTGCAATATGGCAGGCCCACTCAGCCCTCGGTGGGTAAAGAGGACATTCTCCCGAAAGCTCTGGCCATTGCAGCTGGCGATGACATCGGCACTCACACCGGATAACTCAATAAAGTGGGCCAGCCACTGTTTGTCCATGGTGAATGGCACCAGGCCTGGCACCCTTTCAATTAAATGATGACCGAACTGCTCGGCCAGTTCATAGCCAAGACCGGAAGCGCCCATGGTGGGGAATGACAAGCCACCGGTGGCCACCACTAACGATGTGCAGCGGATTTCTCCCAATGTCGTATCCAGCGTAAAGCCTTCTTCATCATCCAATGGTTTAACGTGATGTAATGCTGTCTTCAGGCGAGTGGCGACACCGGACTTTCTGCACTCTTCCACCAGCATCTCTACGATATCGCTGGATTGCTGGTTGCAGAACAGCTGCCCCAGGGTTTTCTCATGCCAGGGAATCTGGTGCTTATCCACCAGCGCCTGAAAATCCCACTGGGTGTAGCGGGCCAGTGCCGATTTACAGAAATGGGGATTTTGGGAGAGGTAGTTTGCCGGTTCAGCGTACATATTGGTGTAGTTGCAGCGGCCACCGCCGGAAATCAGAATTTTCTTGCCAATCTTATTGGCATGGTCGATGACCAGCACCTTTCGGCCGCGATCACCTGCCGTCAGTGCACACATCAACCCGGAAGCCCCCGCTCCAATAATAACGGCATCGTATTGCATGGATGGTAATAAGGGTTGATTTACTGGCATAGAGGTCTTGCATCTGATAATGGAAGGCGCGAACTATAGCGAATATAAGAAGAAGGTTCCAGAATCCGATTTTTTTGGCACAGAGTGCACATTCATCAAAACAAACAGCCATTTATGCATGGGAATACATCAGGGCTTTTTTTCCGGAAGCGGCTTCGGTCTCATTCAGGTGTATCATAGCGAAACCTCCTGACCAGTGACTGAGGATGATGTTTACCAGTTTTCTATGCTTATTTAAGAGAGCCTATTGCCTCTCCCATTTTAATTTTCTTACCTGTGATTAAACTCTCTTGCCAATCAACCTTATCTTTTCCAAAAAGACATATCACGGTTGAGCCAATACGAAACGCCCCCAGATCATCTCCAATACGAAAGGGTAAATCATTAAAACTCTTTTCATGAATGTGCGCACGCTTCCCACCTTTTCTATGAGGCTCAATTATCCCATTCTCCCAAACGGTTTCAATACTGGATACATTAATTGCCCCTACCATAATCATTGCCATAGGGCCCTGGGCTGTATCAAAAATACAAACTAACCGCTCATTCTTGACGAACAAATTATCAATATTTTTTGCCGATTTGGGACTGACGGAATATAGCTTACCCGGAATATGGATCGTCTTTTTCAGTTTTCCGGATATGGGCATGTGAAAACGGTGATAATCACCAGGTGATAAATAGATATTGGCAAAACTCCCCCCCTGGAAAGCATCAGAAAGCTCCTGATCTCCACCTAATAAATCTTTGATATTGTATGTATGTCCTTTGGCCTGGATAAGTTCTCCTGAATCTATTTTCCCAGCCTGGCTAATTGTTCCATCAACAGGTGAGGCAACTTCTGTAATTGAAGCAATGGGTCGTGCATCTTTTTCCAACTTTCTAGTAAAAAAGTCATTGAAACATTCAAAATCTTCAGCTCGCTTTTTAGTAGCCTCTTGAAGATTAATGTTATGCATCCAGATAAATTTGCGGATTAACCAGTTTTTTATAACCTTTGTTTTGCATTCAGCTAATTTTCCAAACAGGTTGGAGAAAGTTTTGTGTGGTAACTTCATCTGAAGCTTAATCGTCAGTTTTTCAAAAGAGTTTGCTGCCATTTTTCTTACTTTCAATCCTGCCCATTTTTTCTTTCTGCCTTTTGTCTTATGAGCATCTTCAGGACTAAAAGTAACTTGCCGAGCGGTTTTTTCAGGTATGATAGCTGATGAGTTCATAATTAATTCTTCCTTGATTTATTGAGTACTTCAACAAATTAATCAGGTTGATGTGAAGTAATTATCCACTATTGAGTTATTACTCAAATGCTTGGTATAGGTTTGCCCATAAGAAGTGTCTTGATACGATAAGGTAAGCTCACTAAATACTATTTACTATTAAACTTTAGTCTCCATAAAGTAGCGTTATTTGTTAACTCAATGATTAATAAGATAAAAATCAAGATATGATTTCATCATAAAAAAACCCTGCAAAAGCAGGGCTCTTTGACAGCACAAGAACTGAACTTATTTGCCCAGTTTCTTGCGAACCGCCTGAAGGGTTCTGAGCTGGGCAGCCGCTTCAGCCAGTTGGGTGGCTGCCCTGGAGTAGTCGAATTCGCCACTTTGGTGTTCCAGGGCTTTTTCTGCCTGACGCTTGGCTTCTTCAGCCGCCGCTTCATTCATGTCGTCGGCTCGCAGTGCCGTATCCGCCAGGATCTTGACCTGGTTTGGCTGGACTTCCAGGAAGCCACCGGACACGTAGAAAACCTCTTCTTCACCATTTTGGGTAATGAGTCGGATCGGTCCGGGTCTCAGTTCGGTCAGCAGCGGAGTATGCCCTGGGGTAATGCCCAGGTCTCCCATGGAGCCGGTAGCAATCAACATCTCTACCTGACCTTTGAAGATCTCCTGCTCGGCACTAACGATGTCACAATCTACGGTTGATGCCATTGGGTGCTATCTCCTCAGAATTGCCCACTGCCCGCCTCCCGTAGGAACATGCGTCTTTTCGGGCAGCGGTCTTATTTACATAGACTTGGCTTTTTCAACCGCTTCGTCAATGGAACCGACCATATAGAAAGCCTGTTCTGGCAGCGCATCAAACTCACCTTCCAGAATGCCCTTGAAGGCACGAATGGTGTCTTTCAATGGCACATATTTACCCGGAGAGCCGGTGAATACTTCTGCTACGAAGAAGGGCTGAGACAGGAATCGCTCAATCTTACGGGCGCGGGATACGGTCTGCTTGTCTTCTTCAGACAGTTCGTCCATACCCAGAATGGCAATGATGTCTTTCAGCTCTTTATAGCGCTGCAGTACTGTCTGCACACCACGGGCAACGTCGTAGTGCTCCTGGCCAATGACCAGAGGGTCCAGCTGACGGGAGGTGGAGTCCAGTGGGTCAATCGCCGGGTAGATACCCTTGGAAGCGATATCACGGCTCAGTACTACGGTGGCATCCAGGTGGGAGAATGTCGTTGCAGGGGATGGGTCAGTCAAGTCATCCGCCGGTACGTATACCGCCTGAATAGATGTGATGGAACCGGTCTTGGTGGAGGTAATACGTTCCTGCAGTACGCCCATCTCTTCCGCCAGGGTTGGCTGGTAACCTACCGCAGACGGCATACGGCCCAGCAGTGCCGATACTTCGGTGCCCGCCAGGGTGTAACGGTAGATGTTATCAATGAACAGCAGTACGTCACGGCCTTCATCACGGAATTTTTCCGCCATGGTCAGACCGGTCAGGGCGACACGCAGACGGTTTCCGGGTGGCTCGTTCATCTGGCCGTACACCAGCGATACTTTGTCGATAACGTTGGAGTCGGTCATTTCGTGGTAGAAGTCGTTACCTTCCCGGGTACGCTCACCGACACCGGCAAATACCGAGTAACCGGAGTGCTCGATGGCGATGTTACGGATCAGCTCCATCATGTTGACGGTTTTACCCACACCGGCACCACCGAACAGACCCACCTTACCACCTTTGGCAAATGGGCAAACCAGGTCGATAACCTTGATCCCGGTTTCCAGCAGCTCGTTGGTGGCGGCCTGGTCCGCGTAACTGGGTGCCTTACGGTGAATGGCCGCTCTCTCTTCTTCCCCGATAGGGCCTTTTTCATCAATAGGATTACCCAGGACGTCCATGATACGTCCCAGGGTTTTGGTACCCACTGGCACCTGAATCGGTGCTCCCGTGTTGGCAACGTTCAAACCACGGGCAACCCCTTCGGTAGAACCCATGGCAATGGAACGAACGACACCATCACCCAGCTGCTGCTGAACTTCCAGTACCAGATCCTTTCCATCAACATTCAGTGCGTCATACACTTTGGGCACGCTGTCCCGTGGGAATTCGACGTCGATGACGGCACCGATAATTTGTACGATACGACCGCTACTCATAGTCTTTCCTCACCCCTTAATCTTTTAAACGGCCACGCTTTTAAACAGCCGCAGCACCGCTGACAATTTCAGACAATTCCTGTGTGATCGCAGCCTGACGGGCCTTGTTGTAGACCAACTGCAGGTCATCAATCAGGTTTCCGGCGTTATCGGTGGCACTCTTCATGGCCACCATTCGAGCCGCCTGTTCACAGGCATTATTTTCAACCACCGCCTGGAACACCTGAGACTCGATATAACGTACCAGCAGACCATCCAGCAGCTCTTTGGCATCAGGCTCATACAGGTAGTCCCAGGGTCTCTTCAGGGACGCGTCATCATCCGGTACCAATGGCAGCAGTTGCTGCACTTGCGGCGTTTGGGTCATGGTGTTGACGAAGTCGTTGTGCACCACAAACAGACGGTCAATTTGCCCCTCGTCGTAACGGTCCAGCATCACTTTGACCCCGCCAATCAGGTCGGCAATGTTGGGTGAGTCCCCAATATGCGCCATGGCTGCCACGACGTTACCACCATAGCTGCGAAAAAAGGCGGCAGCCTTGCTGCCAATCAGACAGAGGTCGATGCCGACACCCTGGTCAGTCCACGCCTTCATGCTTTCTACGGTCTTCTTGAACAGGTTAATGTTCAAGCCACCGCAGAGACCACGGTCAGTAGAGACGATAATGAAGCCAACCCGTTTGACGTCACGCTCAACCATAAAGCTGTGTTCGTACTCTGCATTCGCGTTGGCGATGTGTCCTACCACCTGACGAATACGCTCAGCATAGGGGCGGCTGGTTTCCATCCGCTCCTGGGCCTTACGCATCTTGCTGGCAGCCACCATTTCCATGGCGCTGGTAATTTTCTGTGTGCTTTTAATGGACGATATCTGCGTCCGTATCTCTTTTGCCCCGGCCATAATCAGTTTCCAGTTGTCAGTGATCAGTGGTCAGTTATGGGTGGCCAGTTGCCAGTCAGGCTGTTCACTGCCCACTGACAACTGCCCACTGACAACTGATCACCATGTCTGGGTGGCCTTGAACTTCTCAATGACTTCTTTAAGGCCTGCTTCAATCTCGCCGTTGTAGTCCCCGGACTCATTGATGGTCGCCATCAGCGCACTGTGCTCAGCGTTGGCATAGCTGATCAGGGCGGCTTCAAAGTCACCAATCTTGTTCAGGGCCACATCTGCCAGGAACCCTTTCTCAGCGGCAAAGATAACCAGTCCCATTTCCGCTACCGACATGGGGGCGTACTGGGTCTGTTTCATCAGCTCAGTAACCCGCTGACCATGCTCCAGCTGCTTACGGGTGGCTTCATCCAGGTCAGAAGCAAACTGGGCAAACGCCTGCAGTTCACGGTACTGGGCCAGGGCCAGACGGATACCACCGCCGAGCTTCTTGATGATCTTGGTCTGGGCTGCACCACCTACCCGCGATACCGAGACACCGGCGTTCATGGCAGGACGGATACCGGCGTTGAACAGGTCGGTTTCAAGGAAGATCTGACCATCGGTAATGGAGATAACGTTGGTGGGTACGAAGGCCGATACGTCACCCGCCTGGGTTTCGATGATGGGCAGTGCGGTCAGGGAACCGGTCTTGCCTTTTACTTCACCGTTGGTGAACTTCTCAACGTAATCCGCGTTCACCCGTGCCGCACGCTCCAGCAGACGGGAGTGCAGGTAGAAGACATCGCCAGGATAAGCTTCACGGCCCGGTGGACGACGGAGCAGCAGGGAAATCTGACGATAAGCCCAGGCCTGTTTGGTCAGGTCATCGTAGACGATCAGGGCATCTTCACCACGGTCACGGAAGTATTCCCCCATGGAGCAGCCGGCAAACGGTGCCAGGAACTGCATGGCCGCCGGATCAGCCGCACCGGCTGCCACCACAATGGTGTGGTCCATGGCACCGTGCTCTTCCAGCTTGCGCACCACGTTGGCAATGGTGGACTGCTTCTGACCCACAGCAACATAGACACACTTAACGCCGGTGCCTTTCTGGTTAATGATGGCGTCGATCGCCAGGGCGGTTTTACCGGTCTGACGGTCACCGATGATCAGCTCACGCTGGCCACGGCCGATGGGCACCATGGAGTCAACGGCCTTGTAGCCGGTCTGCACCGGCTCATCCACCGACTGACGGGCAATCACGCCGGGTGCTACTTTTTCCAGGGGAGAGGTTTGCCCGGTTTGCAAGGCACCTTTACCATCAATGGGGTTACCCAGGGCATCAACCACACGCCCGAGCAGTTCATTGCCCACGGGTACTTCAAGAATTCGACCGGTGCACTGAACGGTCTGGCCTTCCGCCAGATCGCCGTAGTCACCCAGGACCACTGCACCGACAGAGTCACGCTCAAGGTTCAGTGCCATACCGTAGACATTGCCCGGGAACTTGATCATCTCCCCGTACATGGCATCCGCCAGACCATGAATACGTACAATACCGTCAGTTACGCTGACAATCGTGCCCTCATTCTGGGCTTCACTGGACACATCAAGCTGCTCGATTCTGCTCTTGATGATGTCACTGATCTCGGAAGGATTCAGTTGCTGCATAGCTTACCTGCCCCACTTAACCACAAACGTACAGTTTTATTGATTCTCAACCCGATGGCTTATTCCGCCCTGGGCACTATTGCTGTTGGCACCTGACAGAAGCCTGAGTGAAAAACTGCACCTTTGGGCTCATGAGCGCCGCGGCCTCCTACTCTCTATTGTTGAGCTCAAGGCTGTATTGATTACTCAGGAAATCATCGCATCGGCGAGCTTGCCCAGCCGGGCACGGAGACTGCCATCAATGACCAGGTCACCCGCTTTGACGATAACGCCACCTAAAATGCTACTGTCGATCTCTGTCACCAGTTGAACAGAACGTCCAAGTCTGGCCGCCATTTTTTCTGCCAGTTTATCTTGCTGCTCCTGACTCAGGGGATACGCTGACGTCACCTGCACCTGCTGGGAACGTTCTTCTTCCGCTCTCAACCGGGCAAACAGGACAGCGATTTCAGGCAGCAGTTGCAGACGACGATGTTCTGACAATACCCGAAGATAATTCTCAAACGGCTGATCCAGTGAACCGTCGCCCTGACACAGTCCGATAATGGTTTCTGCCTGTTGCGCACCACTCAGTTGCGGATTGCCCAGCAGCTCAACCACTTTCTGGTATGCACTCACACTGGCACAGAGCGACAGCATGTCAGACCATTCGCTCAAACGTGATGCATCACGGGCATATTCAAATGCCGCTTTGGCGTAGGGACGGGCACAGGTTGTTAATTCCATGATCTCCAGCCCTCTTAAAGTTCCGCCGCCAGATCATCAACCAGCTTGCTGTTCGCTGCCTCGTCCAGACGTTCACCCAGAATTCGTTCAGCACCGGCAATAGCAAGGCTTGCCACCTGCGTCCGCAGTGCTTCACGAGCCCGGTTAGCGTCCTGCTCAATTTCAGCAGCAGCAGCGGCCTTCAGGCGGTCACCTTCAGCACGGGCCTGTTCTTTGGCTTCATCGACAATCTGGTTTGCGCGCTTGTTGGCTGACTCAATGATGCCCTGGGCTTCAGCTCTTGCTTCTTTCAGCAGGTCAGCAACCTTGTCATTGGCCTGAGCCAGGTCTTTTTCTGCTTTATCAGCAGCAGCCAGACCATCGGCTATTTTTTGCTGTCGGTCACTCAGCGCTTTGGTCAGAGGTGGCCACACATATTTCATGCAGAACCACACAAAGAACATAAAAGCGATGGATTGGCCGATCAGAGTAGCATTTAAATTCACGCCAACACCTCTTTTAGTTAATGTCGTTGGCTCCTTTCAGAGCCTGGCCTTTTCTCAACGCAGGTCGGCTCCCGGGGGAACCGACCTGCGTGGCTTGGCACCTGGTCGGGCATTAACGTCTTTGCTTAGAGCAGTCCAACGAACGGGTTAGCAAAGGTGAAGAACAGGGCAATACCAACGGCAATCATTGGGATCGCATCCAGCAGACCCGCAACGATGAACATTTTGGTTTGCAGCATAGGCGCAGTTTCCGGCTGACGGGCAACCCCTTCCAGGAATTTGCCGCCCAGCAGGGCAAAGCCAATACCCGTTGCCAGCGCCGCTACACCCAGCATGATGGCAACACTGATTACTGTCAGACCAACTACCAGTTCCATATTTCCTCCCGACTTTTCAGGTCGTGTGTTGTGAGATTCAGTGGTTAGTTAAAGTTAATTTATCCAGTGGGCAGAGCTCCTGACAGGATATGCTGCCCGGTTACCTTTCACTCAGTGATCTTCATGAACGCTGCTCAGATAAACAATGGTCAGGGTCATGAAGATGTAAGCCTGAAGGGTAATAACCAGAATGTGCAGAACAGCCCAGCCAAAATGCAGTGGCAGCTGTGCCCAGCCAATCATGGCAATCAGGATAAATATCAGTTCACCGGCATACATATTGCCGAACAGTCGCAGCCCGAGGGAAACGGGTTTGGCTAACAGGGACACCGTTTCCAGCAGCAGGTTGACAGGAATCAGAATAACCTTCGCCAGCGGATTCTTGCTGGAGAATGGGTGCAGCGCCAGATCAGAAAACAGGCCAGACACACCTTTCACCTTGATCCAGAAGAAGAGCATCAGGAAGAAGACACTGATCGACATCGACATGGTGATGTTCGGATCCGTCGATGGCACGATCTTCATGTAGGGAATGCCTGCCAGTGTTGCCAGACCGGGAATCCAGTCCACAGGAATCAGGTCCATCAGGTTCATGAAGAAGATCCAGACAAAAATGGTCAGGGCCAGGGGGGCAATCAGTGGGTTTTTGCCATGGAAGGATTCGCGAACGCTGGTGTCCACAAATTCGACAATGGATTCAATGGCATTTTGCAGCTTACCGGGAACACCGGCAGTCGCATTTTTGGCCACAAAGCGGAACAGGAGAACAAACACAAAGCCGAGGAATACCGACCAGAGCATGCTGTCTACATGAATTGCCCAGAACCCCATTTCTTTGGCTTCAGCGGGGGTCAGGGCAAAAGTCCAGGTTGGCTCGGTCAGAACCCCCTGAGGATGCCCATAAGCATCAATTCGCTGATAACCAGCAGGCAGCTGACCATACGTCAAATTCTGCAAGTGGTGCTGTATGTATTCAGTAGCAGTATTTGCCATGGCTAATCCTGTTAATCATCCATTACATTGTCAATATCAAAGCTGCCAGGAGCCTGATCTGAAATCAGACAAAGCCGTAAGCAGCTTTTCCACTTAAACACTTTTCAGCAATCAACCGCCATGGGCGGGGCGTTGTTTACCAACCATTACTTGACTGGCTTTTGCCGACGAACCACCAGCAATGGAGCAAACCAGCTGACTGCCTGAACCATGATAAAGGTTCCAAACAGTGCCAGGGGTTCCAGTGGTTTAACCAGGGTAAACACCAGAATAAAACCCGCTGTGGTCAGTACCAGTTTGCCAGCTTCTCCACGGTAAAATGAGCTGACAATCAGTTTTGCCGAGCGTGCGCCGCGATAGCGGAACGCTCGCCATACAAAATACGCATTGGGCAGTGAGCAACAGAGTCCTCCCAGAAACGAAGACAATGTAAAAGTGATTCCCAGAGGAAGCAGTGCCAGGGCCAGCACCGCAGATACCACCAACTGGGCGACAATAACACGATGCACTGGTGGCTGTTGGAGCCACATGTATTGACGATGATCAGAACGACCGGACTTGCGGCTGGCAAATCCAGACCAGTCATCACGACCCATTGCTATCTGCTGCTTCCAGGCTTTTGCTTCTGACATACTTCCGTTAACTACTGCTCAGTTATCTTTCCCCGCTTTCATCAGGAAAAGGGGGAGCAAAAGATTATTGCATGCACACCGCGTAAAATTTTGTTGGATTATGTCATCACCTGTTATTTGATTGATGATTTCTGACATCCCAGCGGCCGCAGTATATGGGTAATAGTACCTATATTCAACCGAAACCATACCTGCCAATTAATATTTCACAAAGTCATAAAACATAGAATTCGGTAGAACAGCCGGTCAGCACGCGCCGTATAAGGGAAAGGGGAATATGCCCTGACATTTAGCCGGTAAAAGCAGCGTCTGAGAAATCAAATGCCCTGTGTATAAAAATCAAACGTTTTCAAAGGGCTTGCTTGTAAGGATGAATTGGCACAGCTGAGTAAAAACTGTACTTTTGTACTTTCTCTTATGGGTCAATAGATAAAAATGACGCTTCAGGTTCAGCCCTGTCACCCCAATCGTTGCCATATGCCCGGTATCCAGAGTGGACTTTGCCGCCAGACTTGAAATACAGGCGATACCAACACCGTCACTGACCGCCTGTTTCACCGCTTCTGAACGGTTCAGCACCATGGCAACCTTAGGCGACGGCAGCTGAGTAGCAATCATCTCATCGAACAGTTCCCGCGTACCCGAGCCCGGTTCTCTTAATACCCACAGCTCATTGGCGAGTGAAGAGAGTGGAATATTGCCCTTATTGGCCAATGGATGATCCGGGCTGCAAATAACCACCAGCTCATCTTCCAGCCATGTGGTTACCTCGATATCCGGATGCAGGCAGACACCCTCGACGACCGCAAGATCTGTGTTGAAATCCAGCAGCCGCTGCTCAATGACTCGGGTATTATCAATTTCCAGATCAATTCTGATACCGGGATAACTTTCCCGGAATCGGGCAAGCATTTTGGGCAACAGGTTATTGCCTATGGTGGAGCTGGCATTCAAAACCAGAGAACCCGACTCATAGGATCCATCCCCGGCAAACTGGTTTTCCAGCTCCTTTGCGCGATCAATCAATTCGGATGCCTTTGGCAACAGGGCACGGCCGGAATCATTCATCTTCAGACCTGCGCCCTGATTACGGTCAAACAGTGGCCCCAGGTGCTTTTCCAGTTCCGATAACGCCATGCTGGCCGCCGGTTGGGAAATATGCAAACTCTCAGCAGCACCAGTCACCCTTCCGTACTGAGCCACCGCCCGAAATATTTCCAACTGACGAAGCGTAATATGCATTTAATGTACAACCTATTCCATCAACAGAATCAAGGCATAAGAATACTTGATAGGCTCACAAAGTATTATTGATTTTTATAATAATTTCACCGACATATACTGAAATTATCGTTATCCCATCACTGAATTTATTCAGTTAATTCGAGTTGTATCATGAAGAACAGTGGTATCAGCGGCTGGGTTGAGCTGAAGAAACAGACCCCCTATTTTGAAACGATAGTAACTTGCAGACGCATTCTCAGAAAGACAACGCCGTGGAATGATATGGCACTCTTCTTTAAAGAAGCTGACAAGCATATTAAATAGAGCTCAATTGATATCCAGGCAAAGTTATGAATATCAGCCACTTTTCTGTGGCTTTTTTGTCATCATCACAACAAAACGCATAATGCATCAAGCTAGAACAACCGCTATCAATGTTAATCTGATAATTCTAAAAAAACATTAAAAACAAATATTATTGAACAACAATAAAGTTACATAACTGTTTTAGTGACATATTTTAATATTCAAAATATATTCAAGACATCTACCTTAGCAATCAAATTCAAAAGAAAAATTTTACCTGTTTCTTAATTTACACTCCCCGTGTTTATGCTTTAGAACCAACCACCCTTAATAAAAATTGTTCTTTAGTACACCAAATGAAAATGGCAGAAACCAAATTTGTGTTCTATATAAACTCACTGATTAATAACGAAACGCTGTTTTTAATATTTACTCTGAGTTCAAACTTTAAGGTGTCCTATCTTATTTACTCAGAAATTAAACTATTTTAGCAACGCTTCCTTATTTCGAGCCTGATCTATTGCACATAGATAAGGCTTGTAATTTCTTGTACACACATTTGATATGGAATAACCATGAAAAAGATAACGTCACTATTAACCGCGCTTGCGGTTTCTGCAGTTTCTTCATTTGCCCTGGCTACCGGGTGGGATGATGGCTGGTCGGAGAATGATATTTTTGTTGGCCTTGAAGGAGGCTATGCCAAGACCAAAGTGAAGCTTGACGGTTCCGGCACATCGGTTGATGACAGTGACAATACTGGCTTTTTCGGGCTTCGCCTTGGCGGCTTTATGGATGACGAGGCCAGAGTCTATTTCACTGCTGGTTATCTTAAGCCGAAAGACGCTCAATGGGGCTCTAACGGTGTCGATTTTAAAGTTCACGACATTAAGCAGCTTAACCTTCTGGTTTCTGCCGATTATCTATTTATGCCTGAATGGGATGTTCAGCCGTTTGTTGGTTTAACCCTTGGTGCCACAGAAACAAAAGCCAGTGGTTCCTTTACTACTCCCGACGACAAGACAGTTGAAGACAGTTTTAAAAAGAAATGGGGTTTTGCCTACGGAGCCCAGGCAGGTGTAATTTATCAGATTGACAATATCGATCTGGAAGCTGGCGTAAAATACCTGACCAACGGCATTTCTAACCATTTCCAGGGGCTTGAGGATACCAAACTGAAAGTAAACGACTCTTGCCAAGCTTACGTTGCCGCATCCATCCACTTTTAAATGACTCACCAAAGGCCCTGCTCCGTTATGAAGTCAGGGTCTTTTTTTAACTACTCCCTGATCACATGCGGCACAAACCTTGAGCTGTCCCTGGTTATCACCGAGTTATCTTCCCTTATACCAATGCCTGCCGGACGATCAGCAATAACCCAGCTGCCGATCAGCGTGTGGTTTCCGGCAAATACCGGCAGAGGCTGATATTTCTGTAGAACATAGCCACTATCGACATAGGGCCCATCAACGGTCACCGTCGTCTTACCATTGTCCATCACCGCGATGTTTGCACCTTCTCTGGAAAAAACCGGTTTCTTAACGTAATGACTTCCCAGGTCATCTCCCGGTTTTTCATCCTCGAAATAGCAGGGTAAAAGATTAGGGTGTCCTTTGAATTCCTGCCACAGAAGGGGAAGGATTGCCTTATTTGACAGAATGGCCTTCCACGGAGGTTCAAAAAATAATGTATCGCTGCCCGGAAGGTAACTCCCGAACGCTTCTTCAAACATAAACTCCCAAGGGTAGAGTTTAAACATTCCGGGAATGGTTCTATCTTCCAGGTCGGTAAACTGGCCCTCCGGACTGATACCGATGTCCTCAGTGTAAATAAACTGTGTACCAAGTCCTGCCTGAACAGCACAGTCACGGAAGTATTCAACCGTTCCATAGTCTTCTTCGGAGTCTTGACTGCAAGAGAAGTAAAGTGGCTCACCGGCCATCTTCTGCTTTTTCAGTAACACCAGTGCTTCAATCAGCATTTCCTGAATGATATTGAACTGATCGATCTCTGGCGGAAGCTTCTTCTCTTCCACCATCTGCTCCAGCCAGAGCCATTGAAAAAAAGCAGACTCATATAATGACGTAGGCGTGTCTGCGTTATATTCATAGAACTTTGCAGGTGATTGACCATCGTAGGAGAAATCCATTCGTCCATACAGATGGGAATCCCTTCTCAACCAGGACTCACGCACATAGTCCCAGAAAAATCGGGGAATTCGCAGACGCTCCATCAGTTGTTCTGAATTCACAGCTTTATCCACAAGGTGCAGGCACATCTGGTGGATCTCTGCGGTAGGATCTTCAATATCCTGCTCGACCTGCTTTATAGTGAACTGATAATAAGCAGTCTCATCCCAATAGGCTTCCCCACCAATGGTGTGGAACTTAAACCCAAGGGACTCCGCCAGTCTGGTCCAATCTTTTCTTGGCGCAGAGGTAATACGCAGCATTATCCCCCCCAGCTTCCTCTTGCGGCAGAACGGCTGCCAAAACCACCACGCTTCATAGTAGTACTTTTTATTGAAGGCTTGGTCAAAGAAGGCTTGGCCGTTGCTTTTTTATCAACGATGACCTTTCCCTGCTGATAACTGCTGCCAACCCTATCGTAGTTACCCGTCCGGAAAAAACCGCCGCTCCCAAGATAGAGAGGAATAACCGTAAAAGAGCTTCTGCTCGAGCCAGGCTCTGCGGCAAGCATAAAGCCTTCCATGGTTGGAATATACTCTCCGGAAGCCAGTTGCTGGCATGTCGTGCCGAAGTCCTGCTGGCAGTCTGAGGCGGCATTATATTTGGGTGCCATCATTAAATGGTTCTGCCAGGCCTTGTTGTGTTCATACCGGCAAACTGAATCGGATATCACGCCATCACTGATGCAACTGGCTACGTCTTTATAAACCAGCGCTTCTCTGGCGGAATCTGTGCAGCCACTGAGCACAAACGGAGCGGTTCCCATAATGGCAAGCTGCAACTTCTTTGAACGCTTCATTATTCCCTTAACTCCGGTACTAATAGGTCAAACAGGCAGCGTTCAATAAACCGGCTGCGATTGATACTCCCCCCAGCCAGATACCAGAAGCCAGCTTATTGTCTGCAATATGCTCTGAGATTTGCGGAATAAACAGTCTTAGTCCAAAAAATGTAGCCAACTGAACAATCAGGGCAACACCGCCCCAGAGCGCCATATCCACCAGGTCAATCGAGTTTTCAATGACACTGGCCAGGGGCAGAACAAAGCCGATTAAACTGCCAGCAAAAGCAATGGCAGCAGCCGGCACATCCGCCCTGATCAATTTCATCTCTTCATGGGGAGTACACCAAGTGTAAACCAGGACATAAATCCCCGTTAATACCAGCGCAACGGCAAAATAGGCAAGAAAAAGAGGAACTCCGGCTAAATAGTCGGTAATGGCGATCATATTGTTACATCCTGAACATTATTGGAACTGACTGACAAGGATACCCTTGCCAGACCGGAAATTCATTCATGCCGTATTGGTCAAGTGATCGTCATGGCTGAAAGATCAAGATCAAACCCTAAACTTACGACAGCTGTTGCTTCATCCTCACCACTGAACTCAAGGGACGCCAGAAGATACTCATAACGCTCACTGCCACTGATTTGTCGCTGATAGAGCATGGCCAGATGGTCTACATCATAAGCCGTTACCGACTCATCACGACTGTGAACCGTTTCCGTGAAATTGACCGGTTCAATCCGACCGGGAACCGCCTCATCCCAGACCCGGCGGTAATCTGTTTCATTCAGCTCAAAGTGCTTATCACCAATCAAACCGGAGTCACTGACCCAAAGGCTCGCACCGCTCTCACTGGCAATATTATGGGTTTGTGCAAAGACAAAGAATTTTATGTCATCAATGTTCTGCGTTTCATAACCGCCACTGGTTGATATCTGAATAAAGCCATCATCCGACGTATAAAAGCGGCACAGCGAAGCACCGGCCCCTAAATCAATGAAGCCTGCTGCCTCAATCGTCTGAATCCCTTCTGGCAAGGTGAATCCCAACTGCTCACGGATCATCTGGAAAGGTAACAAATCCAATTCAACCGCAGTTCCCAACCGCAAATTAAGCGGCGATGGTAAAACAACACTCTTGCTTTCGTCTTCTTTCTTACGCTTAAACCAGTCAAAGATCATAAAAACAAACCACCCTTTGAAACGCTTGATAGAGAAATCGGGACTATACTCTTAAACCCCTGACAGATGGCTACGAATAGAAAGAGAACGTGTTATGTCTGAGTCATCACTGGCGCTATTTCTGATAGCGACCCTGATCCTTTCCCTGGCTCCGGGTCCGGATTTACTGTATATCACCACCCGTGGGCTTTCCCAGGGAGCCATGGCTGGATTCATTTCTGCACTGGGTGTGCATACCGGTGTGCTTATCCATACTATCATTGCATCTCTCGGGCTATCTGCCCTGATAGCCTCATCCACCATGGGCTTTTCGCTGATTAAATATGCCGGGGCGGCTTATCTCTGTTACCTGGGAATCGGAACGCTCTTTTTTTCGAAAGGTGAGCATAGCAATGAACAGTGTATTTCCAACGCCGCCCTGAAAAAGATTTTTTATCAGGGTGTGATTACAGATGTGCTGAATCCGAAAGTCATTCTTTTTTTTCTGGCTTTTTTTCCACAATTCATTGATCCGTCGAGCCCCTCGGCTCACATTGATATCTTAATGCTTGGCCTGACGTTTGTGCTGGTAGCCTTTCCGATTGATGCAGCTGTTGGGCTGTTTGCTGGCAGTGTTGGCAAACAAATACTCCACTGCAAGCAACGCATGCAGTGGGGCAAATGGATGACTGGCTCAGCGTTCATTCTTCTCGGCATCGGGACCGCGTTTACCTCACCCCCATCATGACTAACCCTGACGAGCCTTCAGACGTTCCAATACGCTGGAGGCATCAGCATCACCCTTGGTGATACCCGCCGCCTTGAGTTTGGCCTGCAGATCATTCTCAGCAGTATCACCGGAAAGTTCACTGGCCGCTTCCATCTGGGCAGCCCTCTCTGCCTGCCGTTGTTTGATTCGTTCCAGAGAATCCGTTGCCGTCGCCATTTTTGAGTTAACACCGCTGTGTTTGGCGGCACAGGCAGCCTGTGCTTTTTGTACGGACTCTGTCGCTTTAACCGTATCAACCTGCTGCTTGAGACGACGAAGGTTGGCTTCTGCATCCGTAATGGCCTTTTTCAGGCTGACGATGCTGCCCGCAAAGCTCTTTTCCATTTCCAGTTCTGAATGAAGCTGCGCCTCATACTCGGCAATCTTGCTGGCAACGTCTGTGGCCAGCGATTCATCGCCCTGATCCAGGGCTTTTATGGCGTAGCCTTCATATTCAGCCACTTTTTCCTTCAGCTCGGCACACTTTTGTGAGGAGAGTTTTTGCTTGGCCATGATGCCAGCCAACTGAGTCTTGGACTGCTGCAGCTGATCACTCGCCTCACGAATTTCCTGATCCAGAATACGCAAAGCATTGCTGTCTGCAATCGCTTCACCGACTTCGTTGGTCGCCCCTTTCAGGGCCGTCATCACTTTACTCCAAATGCTCATGGTATTTACCTGTTTTAATGCTTGATGGTATTAAGCCACTGACTCAGAAGTCAGGTGATTCCCATAGGCTTCTGTCGCCTTGATGGCATTGGCTGCCAGTGTTTCTATTTCCTGCACGATATTCTGCAGTGAAGACGATGAACTCAGTGCACCAAAAATGGTGTAGTACTCATTGCCATCCGGAAAGCGATCCAGACTGATCGTCGACAGCGGAAATAATTTGTGAGTACGCAAAACCTCATCATTTAACGCAACCGGGTCCTTGACCAGTGAAAAAGGCCAGAGCACCGCATCGGCAATGATCTGCTCCCCGGAAACCGTCAGGTAGATAGGCAGATCACCAAACTCAACCATACTGATTTCCAGACAGGGCTCAGTCCCATCCACCAGATTCAACACCGCATTACCACTGGTACTCAGTGGGTCATTAGCCAACGCTTCGTATAAGCTTTGAATCGTCCAAACACTTGATGACTGGGTCATGATGGTAGGTCCTGGTGGTTGATAGGAATCGATTTGCCGTAGTTGCTGCTCAATGTCCCGCAGCAGGCTGGCGTTTTCTGGCATAATCCAGATTTCTTTTTTTACCAGCCCCTGCTCTCTCATCCTGGAGCGAAACTGTCGCTGATAATGTGCAGCGTTTTTCCGCAAGGCCATGAATGAACTCTCTGTATTAGTGGATTGCCTGACCAGTTCAGTGATCAGGCAATCCATTACATGTAACAAATATTACATGTAATATAAAGGTCGTATTGTTTTTTTCAACTGCCTGCTATGTAAACTTTTTATCACGCTTGCGAAAAGATAGCGTCTTATCGTCGCCAATACGCCGACGTAAACATCACCAGAACGGTAATGACCTCCAATCGTCCCATCAGCATGCCCGCTGCCAATACCCACTTGGCCATATCAGGCAGTGGTGCAAAGTTACCGGAAGGACCAATAATGTCTCCAAGCCCCGGCCCAACGTTGGCAATGGCTGTGACCGCTCCTGTCAGGCTGGTAATAAAGTCCAGCCCCATCAAACTGAGTAGCAGTGTGATGATGCCTGTCAGCATCAGAAAGAAAAAAGTAAACCCGACAAATGAGCGAATAATATCAGAGGTCAGTGGCTGACCATTGTATTTCATGCTGAAGCAGGCCCGGGGGTGGCTCAACAGCTTCAGCTGCACATTAAGCAGCCTCAGCCCCAGCTGAAAGCGAAAGATCTTTACACCGCCAGTGGTAGAGCCTGAGCAACCGCCAATAAAACTCAGGAAGAAAAACGAAGCTCCGGCAAAGCCTCCCCACATTGAGTAGTCGGTAAGGGCAAAGCCAGTGGTACTTATGACAGATGTCGTATTGAAGGCAACCAGATTCAGTGCAGCAAAAACGCCGTAGTCAGAGTTCAGCACTAACCAGGCTGTCATGGTGACCCAGAGAATCCCAATCAGCTTAAGAAAGCCCCGAACCTGACAATCTTTCCATAACGGCTCGGCATTACCCGACAGAAATCTTACTAACAGAACAAAGGGAAGACTGCCCAGCAACATAAAAATGATGCCAGCCCAGTGGATGACAGGGGTGTCAAAATGTGCCATTGATGCATCGGAGGTGGAGAAACCACCGGTTGAGAGCGTTGCCATTGCGTGGTTGATGGCTTCAAAAGCCGTCATTCCTCCCATGTAATAGGCCATGGCACACAATGCGCTCAACCCCAGGTATATCTGAACGATCCGCTTGGCAATCACACCGGATCGGGGCATTACTTTTTCCGACCAGTCGGAAGACTCACTCTGAAACAGACGCATACCACCCACCTTAAGAAAAGGCAGAACCGCAACCGCCATGACAATAAAGCCAATCCCCCCCAACCATTGAAGGACTGAGCGCCACATCAAAATACCCGGATTCATATTATCCAGACCGACCAGCACCGTAGAGCCCGTGGTGGTAATGCCTGACATGGTTTCAAAGAATGCATCAGTAAAGCTGATTTCTGTTTCAAAAATAAAAGGCAGCGCACCAAACACACAGACCAATATCCAGCTTGAGTTGGTCAGCAGGAAAACCTCCCTGGACCGGAATCCAAAGACTTCTGTTTTGCACGACCAGCATAAGATACCACCCACGACAAACGTCAGCAGTGGCGACAGTGTGAAAGCCAGGTAGTGAGCAGGCGTATTAAAAAAAATATTGGTAAACAGCGGGATGCACATCAGTGCCGCCAGCGTCATCAATAAAAGTCCAATGACGTATAGTACAGGTTTGTAATGCATGGTCTTAAAGAAACTTGAGAGCTTTTGCGTTTTGTTCTCGAAAAATAATGATCTGGCTCATCAGGCCTATGGTCTGAAACTTTTTTTGGTTCAGCAGGTCTGAATGACGGGAAAACAGCCAACGGCCAATTATCAGAAAACATTATTATCAGTATGCGCAGGTGTGTCTGTAAAAGCTTACACCTAGCCATTCTGTATATTCCCATACCAATCCATGAGCTAGGAGGCTGTCCGAGAATAGACTGCCCTACTGCGGTGGCAGCAAATTGGTCTAAAAGGTCGGAAATTTTTAGCAAATAGAACCACTATTCACTAAAAATTTCCGACTTTTTATCCTCAATTTTCTGCCATCCTCGCTACGGGCGCTATTCTCGGACAGCCTCCTAGATGATGGGGGAGAAGTCATTGTATCAACCGTCTTAACACAACGGCTGACTATGAAAAACTGAGGTAAATCACCACAGAGGTTGAATAGTTATGGGTACAGACATACATGCATACGCTGAGTTCAGAAATAATTTTGGGCAATGGGAAGAAATCCCGGACTATAAACCTTTAAGCGATCGCGATTATGGTGTTTTTTCATTTGTTGCCGGTGTTCGTTTCAGAAACGACTTCCTATAACTATGACAAGCCCTTGCGAGACAGAAACATTGAAGCGGCTCATGTTCCAGAAGAGTTCGTTACTCATACTGTCAGAGAGGCTCTGGGTGAAGGTTATTTTCAGGACCTGGCCCAACTACAAAAGAGTAAAGCAGAGCGCATCGTCTTTTGGTTTGATTCATGACCCTGCAGATCTGCAAGCCCATGGGAACAGTAGTATCTGAACTCTTACCCTACTCCTTCGTGACTAAACAACAACCTGACTGCATACTTGCCAACAAAAAAATCCCGATAAATTGCTTTATCGGGATTTTCAGCCTTGAGCG